>NZ_JBHTBZ010000016.1:0-186653 GCF_042665235.1 Hydrogenophaga defluvii
CGCTGGCGCGGATGCGGGTGTCCTCGGTGATGGCGCCGCTGTCGTCTTGGGGCACATTGAGGTCGGCGCGGATGAAGACGCGTTGGCCTTGGGCACGGCCTTGGGCACACAGGTCGGAGAAACGGATGAAGTTCATGGCGGTGGCAACTGGGCAGAAAGTGTGCAAAAAGGGGTCAGCGGAGGATTGTAGGAGTCACACTTTTCGTCAGCCTTTCAAGGGCGAAACGGTTGCCGGGCTACCGCACAAAAAGTCAAAAGCGAAACCACCGTGTACGTGGTCTTGCTTACTAGGGTTTGCACCGGATGCCCACCTACAATGGCGCACCCTCGGGCCGGCAGGCGCCGGGCTCGAACCCATTGGAGACGCATCGCACATGTCACAGGATCAGGAAAACAAGCGCGCCGAGCTGCGCCGGGCCGCCCTCGAGTACCACGAGTTCCCCACGCCCGGCAAAGTGGCCATTGCCGCCACCAAGCAGCTGACCAACCAGCGTGACCTGGCCCTGGCCTATTCGCCCGGCGTGGCCGCACCCTGCGAAGAAATCGTGGCCGACCCGGCCAACGCCTTCAAGTACACCAGCCGGGGCAACCTGGTGGCCGTCATCACCAACGGCACGGCCGTGCTGGGTCTGGGCGACATCGGCCCGCTGGCGTCCAAGCCGGTGATGGAGGGCAAGGGCGTGCTGTTCAAGAAGTTCGCCGGCATCGACGTTTTCGACATCGAGATCAACGAAAAAGACCCCGAGAAACTGGTCGAGATCATCGCCTCGCTGGAGCCCACCTTCGGTGGCATCAACCTCGAAGACATCAAGGCGCCCGACTGCTTCTACGTGGAGCGCAAGCTGCGCGAGCGCATGAAGATCCCGGTTTTCCACGACGACCAGCACGGCACCGCCATCTGCGTGGGCGCGGCCATCATGAACGGCCTCAAGGTCGTGGGCAAAGACATTGCCAACGTCAAGCTGGTCACCTCGGGCGCTGGCGCCGCCGCGCTGGCCTGTCTGAACCTGCTGGTCAAGCTGGGCATACCGCGCAAAAACATCTGGGTGACCGACCTGGCCGGTGTGGTCTACGACGGGCGCACCGAGCTGATGGACGAGGACAAGATCCAGTTCGCCCAGAAGACCGATCAGCGCACCTTGTCGCAGGTGATTGAAGGCGCCGACATTTTCCTGGGCCTGTCCGCCGGCGGTGTGCTCAAGAAGGAGATGGTGGCCAAGATGGCGGCCAAGCCGGTCATCATGGCGTTGGCCAATCCGAATCCTGAGATTTCCCCTGAAGACGTGAAGGCGGTGCGCGACGACGCCATCATCGCCACCGGCCGCACCGACTACCCCAACCAGGTCAACAACGTCCTGTGTTTTCCCTACATCTTCCGCGGCGCGCTCGACGCCGGCGCCTCCACCATCACCGATGAGATGGAAATTGCGGCCGTGCACGCTATCGCCGAACTGGCCCAGGCCGAGCAGAGCGAGGTGGTGGCCGCAGCCTACGCCGGCGAAAAGCTGGCCTTTGGCCCCGAGTACCTGATCCCCAAGCCCTTCGACCCGCGTCTCATGATGAAGATTGCGCCAGCGGTGGCGCAGGCGGCGGCCGACAGCGGCGTGGCCCAGCGCCCCATCGCCGATCTGGCGGCCTACCGCGACAAGCTGCAAAGCTTCGTGTTCGCCTCGGGCACCATGATGAAGCCCATCTACGCGGCGGCCAAGCGTGCGGCCAACAAGCGCATTGCTTACGCCGAGGGTGAAGAAGAACGCGTGTTGCGTGCCTGCCAGGTGGTGGTGGACGAAGGCTTGGCCCGGCCCACGCTGATCGGCCGCCCGGCCGTGATCGCGCAGCGCATCGAAAAGTTCGGCTTGCGCCTCAAGGAGGAGCTGGACTACGACGTCGTCAACGTCGAGCAGGACCACCGCTACCGCGACTTCTGGCAGACCTACCACCAGCTTATGGAGCGCAAGGGCGTGACCGTGCAGTTGGCCAAGATCGAGATGCGCCGCCGCCTCACACTGATTGGCGCCATGCTGCTGCGCAAGGGCGAGGTCGATGGCCTGATCTGCGGCACCTGGGGCACCACCCAGCAGCACCTGGTGCACATCGACCAGGTGATCGGCAAGGCAGAAGGCGGCAGCCCCAGCACCCAGCAGGACGTGCGCATCTACGCCTGCATGAACGCGCTGATGTTGCCTGGCCGCCAGGTGTTCCTGGTCGATACGCACGTCAACCACGACCCCAGCGCCGAAGAGTTGTGCGAAATCACCGTGATGGCGGCCGAGGAAATGCTGCGGTTTGGCATCCAGCCGAAGGCGGCGCTGTTGAGCCACTCCAACTTTGGCAACAGCGACCAGCCCAGCGCCATCAAAATGCGCCGCACCCTGGCGCTGCTGCGCGAACAGGCGCCCTGGCTGGAAGTGGACGGCGAAATGCACGGCGATCTGGCCCTCGATGGTGCCGCCCGCAAGGCCCTGATGCCCAACAGCACCGTCAGCGGTGACGCCAACCTGCTGGTCTTCCCCAACATGGACGCGGCCAACATCGCCTACAACCTGCTCAAGACAGCGGCGGGCGGCAACATCGCCATTGGCCCGGTGCTGCTGGGCGCGGCCAAACCGGTGCATGTGCTGACCGCCAGCACCACGGTGCGCCGCATCGTCAACATGACGGCGCTGACGGTGGCCGATGCCAATGCGATGCGACAAGCCTGATCAAAGAAGTTTGCGCACACAAACTTTTCTGTAACCAGGCAATTTTGTCCGCGATGCCCTGCCCGCTTTCAGGGCATGGGCTTGCGTTTCTGTCGCATTTCAGGCACACTTGCAGGCTTGAATTTAAGGGTTAACCCGGGCTCGCAAACCCTTGGTCAACACATGGTTGGCAGGGCTTTCGGACCGGGTTGATTGCGTCAGGAGCAGGGTTTTTTTCATGAACCGGAAAAAGGCTGGGGCCAAGGCCTGGGTGGCGGTGGCCGCGTTGGCGGTGGCTGCGGTGTTGGGTGTGCAGGCGCGCACCTCGCCCGAGGCGTCTTCCCCGCTGGTCACCCGCGCCCCGTCGGACACCATCGCGCTGGCAGCGTTGCCACCCCAAGGACGGGATGTGATGGTCCAGATCAGGCAAGGCGGCCCTTTCCGGTACGAGAAAGACGGGACGGTGTTTGGCAACCGCGAGCGTTTGTTGCCCCGGCACAAACGTGGTTTCTACCGCGAGTACACGGTGCCTACCCCCGGCCTCAGCCACCGCGGTGCCCGTCGCATCGTTTGTGGTGGCACCCAGGTTCAGACGCCCGAGGCCTGTTATTACACCGAAGACCACTACGCGAGCTTCAAGCGCATCGTGCAGTGATCGGAGACAGATTTTTAACTTTTAGTTATGGAAAGTGAGACGGAGATGGACACGCCACTTCGTACGGTTCGCACCAACATCGTTCAGTCGATTCGCGCCTACAGCATCAAAGACCTTCAGGCGGCTGCGGAGCAGCTGGGTCACCACTTTTTGTACGCCAACCTGGCCACGGCCCAGAGCAAGCAGGACGTGCTCGACCTGATCGCCGCCCAGTACACCCTGCCGTCCACGTTCGGCAAGAACTTCGACGCGCTCTACGACAGCATGACCGACCTGGTGCACAAGTCGGGTCCGCAGACGGGTTTCATCGTGGTGCTGGAGCACATTCCGGCCCACGCTAAATTCGACAAGGAAGCGCGCGAGCAGCTGCTCGACATTTTCCGCGACGTGGCCGATTACTGGTCCGACCGGAAAATCCCGTTCCGTTGCTTTTACTCGTTCTCCGTGGCCCGCTCGCCCAAGGGCGAAACCGTGGAGGCGGCCGCCGACGAACCCATGCCCACCGACAAGTTGGTGGACGTGAGCCCCATGGCGCTGCGCATGAGCAGCCCGTTCAACGCCGGGTACTGGCTGGCTGCGGCCTGATCTGCCGCTCACTGCCAAAAGCCGCTGCAAACGCAGCGGCTTTTTTACGCCTGCACAGCTTGTGCGAGCGCAACGTACTCGTGCACAGGCACTTCTTCAGCTCGGCGCTGCAGGTCGAATGTGCCGCTGAACTGTTGGGCTTCCAGCCACTTGCCCAGGCTGTGGCGCAGCAGTTTGCGGCGCATGCTGAAGGCCACCTGCACCATGTCTTCAAGCAGTTGGGGGTTGAGCGCGGGCGGCGTGGCCAGCGGCACCATGCGTACCACCGCGCTGTCCACCCGAGGGGGTGGGTCAAAACTTTCGGGTGGCACGAACAACACGTCCTCCATGTCGTAGCGCCACTGCAGCATCACGCTCAGGCGCCCATACTGTGCGGTGGCCGGGCGCGCCACCATGCGATCAATCACCTCTTTTTGCAGCATGAAGTGCTGGTCCAGCACCACGTCGGCCACGGGCAGCAGGTGAAACAGGATGGGGCTTGAGATGTTGTAGGGCAGGTTGCCCACGACGCGCAGCCGGCCTTTCTGAGCGGCCATCGCTCGGAAATCCACCCTCAGCACGTCCGATTCGATCACCTCCAGTTGGGGGTGCTTTCGCAATTGCGCCGCGAGGTCGCGGTCAAGTTCGACCACGGTCAACCGCCCCAGCCGCTCCACCAGCGGTTGGGTGAGTGCCGCCAATCCGGGGCCAATTTCGACCATGGCGTCGCCGGGGCGCGGCCCGATGGCCTGGACGATGGCATCGATGATGCCGCCGTCGCTCAGGAAGTGCTGCCCGAAACGTTTGCGGGCCTGGTGTTTCATCGCGGCGGCTCGCGGTATTCCACGTAGGCTTTGGCGCGCAGGTCGCGTGCCCACTCGGCGTAAGCGCGCTCCAGCATCGCCTCGCGCACCTGGGGGCGCGCGGCGTCGCGTTTTTCGTTCAGGCCCAGCTTGGTTTGTCGGCGCTCCAGCACCTGAATCAGGTGCACACCAAAACGCGAGATGATCGGTTCGGACACCTCGCCCGGGGCAAGTGCGTTCATGGCGTTTTCAAACTCCGGCACGTACAGGCCGGGGTTGGCCCAGCCCAGATCGCCGCCGGCTTTGGCGGAGCCGTCCTGGCTGTGTTCGCGGGCCAGGGTCGCAAAGTCGGCTTTGCCGCTGACGATGTCGTTGCGCCAATTGCGCATCTGCTCGGTCGCCGCCTGAGGCGTCGTCTGGCGTGACGCGCGCAGCAGGATGTGGCGGGCGCGGGTTTGGGTGACGGTGGCATCGACAGGGGCCGTTGTGGTGCTTTTGCGCTCCAGCACTTTGAGCACATGGAAGCCGGCACCACTGCGCACCGGGCCGGCCACTTCGCCCGGTTTGAGGCTGCGGGTGGATTCGATGAACAGCTCGGGGTAGCGGTCGGCCGTGCGCAAGCCCATGGCGCCACCTTGTTGGCGCTCGGGTCCCTCCGAGAACTCCTGCGCCAGCTTGGCGAAGTCTTCACCCGCTGAGGCGCGTTCGCTGGCGCGCATGGCGCGGGCCAGGCGCGAAGCCACCTCGGCGGGTGCAGCCCTTTCGGGCAGCGCCACCAGGATGTGACCCAGGTTGACTTCTTCTGGACCCGCGGGTGCCGCGGGTTGGCTTTGCAGGTAGTTGTCCACGTCGCGGTCGGTCACGCGCAGCGTGGCCTCGACTTCGCGTTCGCGCAGGCGCTGCAGGGTGATCTGTCGGCGAATTTGCTCACGCAGGCGGCTGCTGTCCATGCCTTCGCGGGCCAGCCGCTCGCGGAAGGTCTTGAGATCCATCTGGTTCTGCTCGGCCACTGCCGCTTCGGCCTGGTCGAGCACCGCTGGTTCGATCTTGATGCCTATTTCTTCGGCGCGTTGCAGCTGGGCTTGTTCCACCACCAGCAGCTCCAGCACTTCGCGCAGCAAGGCGTCGCGCGGTGGCACCGCTTCGCCACGCTCTCGCAACTGCCGTTCGACAGAGGCGGCGCGGTCGCGCACCTCGTTGGCGGTGATGGGCACGCTGTTGACCACGGCGGTGATGTGATCGGCCTCCCGGGCGCCGGCGGGCGGCGCGGCCAACAGGTTGGCGCCGCCGCTGGGCAGGCGCAGTGTCTGTGCGGACGCCAGGCCACAGGTCAGCGCCAGCGCGGCCCACACCAAGGTGCGTCGCACAGGTTCACTCATAGCGGCTGAAGCGCGACGGCGGGTTGATTTCTTCACGCAGGTACTGGTAGCGGGGCACATTGTCTTTGAGCGTCTTCAGTGGGTTGGAACCGACGCGGGTGAAGCCCACGAATTCCAGTTGGAACAAGATGCGGCGGTTGGCCGAGTTGAGGCTGCGCTGCAGGCTTTCGACCACCACCCGGCCGATCCAGCAACCCGCATCGTACTCAAAGCCCGCCACGAGATCGACCACCTTGCGGTCAGGCACGCTGTAGTTGACGCGGCCCACGCTGTACCAGCGGCCGGCGCCCAGACCGCCGCCGGCCTCGCGGCTGTCGGGCAGGTCGCCGCCCCAGCTCAGCGGCCATTGCCAGCCCACATCGAGCTGCTCGCTGGTGCCCCGTTGCAGGCGGTAGGCGGCACTGACGACGCGGTAGTCGCCCGGCGTGTGCCGCGCGCTGAGGGTGGTGCGCACCGACTCCTGGCTCTTGGGGTTGAACTGCACGTTGGACTCGAAGGACCACTGTGGTGTCCAGTTCAGCCGCGCACCCACCAGGATGTCGCTCAGGCGCTCGGCCACCGGCTGGGCGCCCGGCAGAAACACGTTCTGGTCGCTCAGGCGCACACGCTGAGCGACCCCAAACTTGGCCAGCTCCCGGCCACTGCCGGGGTCGATCAGCCGCGAGGTGGCACCCAGCGTCAGCACGTGGGCGTCGGCAATGCGGTCTTGGCCACCGTAGGGGTTCTCGGTGTAGATGGTGGCGAGGTTGAAGTCGAAGGCCGCCGCGTCGTAGTTGGGCAGCAGGCGCTGGTCTTTGTAGGGCGTGTGGGCGTAGAACACCCGGGGCTCCAACGTCTGGGTCACGTCGCGGCCAAAAAATCGGGTGTCGCGCTCATAAAACAGGCCCGTGTCGACGCTGAAGGTGGGCAACACCCGCGAGGCGGTGCGGCGCCCGTCTGCCATGGCGGCTTGTGTCTGGTATTGCGTGGCATGCACTTGCAGGCGGGGCGTCAGGTACCAAGCGGGCGTGGCCCAGGTGCGCGAAATGGCGCCGATGCCCAGCAAGCGGGTGCCGTCCAGGTTGTTGCCCGTCTGGATGCGGTCAGACGAAAACCGCGTGGCTTCGGTGTGCAGGGACCAGTCCCACCCGCGTCCACCGGCCAGGGTCTGGTCGGTCTGGGCAAACCGGGCGGTGAGCGATGGCAGGCGGTCAAAGGGTGCCACGATGGGCGCATCAACGTCCTGCAGCGTTTGCCAGCGGTAAGCGCCGGCCGAAACAGCCCAGGGGCCACGTGACCACGACAACACGCCTTCGTTGGCCAGCAAGCGCGAGGTCAGCGAGGTCATGCTGCGCGGAAAGTCGCGCCAGTAGTCGTCGTCGCTGACGCGGTTGAGGTTGAGGCGCAGGCCCACCGGGCCCAGCCCCAACGGTGTGTCCAGCACCTGGTTGTGTTGTGCGGCGTAGGCCCAGCGGCTGCTGTCGCGCAGCTTGTCGTCGGGCATGTAGGCACCCCGCAGCTGGCCGTGGTAGCGGGTGTCCAGGTAGCGGTACTCGCCGGCCAGATCGATGCCCCGGCGCGACATCAGGGTCGGGTACAACGTGGCGTCGCGTTGCGGGCTGAGGTTCAGGTAGTACGGCAGCGTCAGTTCCAGCCCGCTGATGTTGTCGATGTTCAGCGTCGGCGGCAGCAGGCCGGACTTGCGCTTGTCGCTGATCGGGAAACTCAGGTAGGGCGCTGCCAGCAACGGCACGTCCTTGAACTTCAGCACGCCGTTGGTGGCGTAGGCCACCTCTTCGGCCTGGTCAAACTCGATGCTGGCGGCGCTGACGACCCAATCGGGCAGCCAGCTCGGACCGGGGCGGCGCGTGCAGGTCGTGTAGCTGGCCCGGCGGGCCACCGAGCGGTTCTCGTCAATGAAGTCCAGCCGTTCGGCCTCACCCTGGCCGCCGCGCAGCAGCGAAAACGTGGGCTGCAAGAAAAACCCGGTGTGGGTGTCGAGTTGCAGTTGCAGCTCGGGGCCTTCGTAGAGGTTGCCATCGCGCACGATGCGGACCTGGCCCTGCGCGTGCAACTGCTGGTCGGTTTCGTTGTAGTCGAGCTTGTCGGCGCGGACCACGGCGTCGTGGCGGCGCAGCACCACCTCGCCTTCCAGCGTGGTCACGCCGTTGCCGCTGCCGCTCATGCGTTGGGCCGACACAAAACTGGGCGCCAGCCGTTGCGCGTCGGGCGTCAGCCGGTCGAGCAGCTGCCACGACGGTTGGAGCTGCAGCGCCGGTGGCTCGTCGGCCGGTGTTTGTGCGTGCGCCACGCCCGATGCCGTCAGCACCATGGCACCGGCGAGGCCGCCGCGCCGCACGGCCTGACGCACCGCAGCGGCGATCCGACCCAAGGCGGGCGCAGCAGAGGGGGTGTGGGGCTGACGGGAGCGTTTCAAGGCAGACCTGGGCATCGTGGCGCGCGGGTGGGGTTGGCGGCCGTTTGTAGAATCGTCGCGGATTATCCTATGGCCGCGTGTGGTGCCCTTACCTGCGGCTGCCCCACTTTTTTTCACGCGCCATGTCCTCCTCTTCTATTGCCTGGTCCGATCCCCAACGCCAACAGGCCTTTGAGCGATGGTTGGCGCAGGTGGCGCTCGCCCATGGACTGGCGCCCGAGACCCTGCGCGTGGCCTCTGCCGACGCGTCTTTTCGCCGCTACTTCCGCATCGATGATGCCCAGGGCGGCAGCCACATCGTCATGGACGCGCCGCCCAGTGTTGAAAACAGCGAACCCTTTGTGCGCATCGCGCGGCTGCTGGGGTCGGCGGGCCTGAACGTGCCGCAAGTGCGGCAGTGGGACGAGACGCAGGGCTTCATGCTGCTCAGCGACCTGGGCAACAGCACCTTGCTGGAACACCTGGACCCGGAGCGCCCTGATGCGGCATTGCCCTGGTTTGGCCACGCCACCGACAGCCTGCTGCGTTTGCAGCAAGCCTCCCGCGCCGGTGTCTTGCCTGCCTACGACGAGGCTTTGCTGCGCCGCGAACTGCAGCTTTTTCCCGACTGGTACCTCGACAAACACAAAGGCGCGGTGCTGGACGACAAGGAGCGCCAGACCTTGTTGTCGGCCTTCGACCAAATCGTCAAGGTCAACCTGGCCGCGCCCCAGGTGTTTGTGCACCGCGACTTCATGCCCCGCAACCTGATGGCACCAGCGGGTGCGCCCGACGCCGACAGCGCCCGCGTGCTCGGTGTGCTGGATTTTCAGGACGCGGTTTATGGCCCCATCACCTACGACATCGCCAGCCTCATGCGCGACGCCTTCCTGAGTTGGGAAGAGCCTTTTGTCATCGACGTCACCGTGCGTTACTGGGAGAAGGCCCGCAAGACCGGCCTGCTGGACTTCGACGGCTGGAGCGAGGACTTCGGCGCCTTCTACCGCGCGGTGGAGTGGATGGGCCTGCAGCGCCACCTCAAGGTGGCCGGCATTTTTGCCCGTTTGACCCTGCGCGACGGCAAGCCCAAGTACTTGGCCGACACGCCGCGTTTTATCCAGTACATCCGCCACACCGCCAGCCGCTACCGCCAGCTCGGCCCACTGCTGCAAGTGATCGACCGGGTCGAGGGCCTGGAGGGCCTGAGCGGCTACGCTTTTGGGCGCGTTTGAGCCACCGCAGCCATGCCGCGTTTTTTTTGCCCTGCCAACCTGCACACCGGCGCCGAGTTGTTGCTGCCCCCTGGGGCCGCACGGCATGTGCAGGTGCTGCGCCTGCAGCCTGGCGATGACATCACCTTGTTCAACGGCCACGGAGGCGAATTTCAGGCCCGCGTGGTGCGCATGGGACGCAGCGACGTGGTGGTGCAGGTGGGCGCCCACCTGGCCATCGAACGTGCGTCCGCGCGCCCGGTGACGTTAGCCATAGGCATGCCTGCCAATGAGCGCATGGACTGGCTGGTGGAGAAGGCCACCGAACTGGGCGTGGCTCACATACAGCCGCTGCTGACCGAGCGCTGTGTGCTGCGGCTCAAGGGTGAGCGCGCCGAGAAGAAGGTGGCGCACTGGCAGGCGGTGGCCGAAGCCGCCTGTGAGCAGTCAGGCCGCAACCGCGTGCCCCTGGTGGCGCCGGTGCGCGAACTGCCGGCCTGGCTGGCGACCTTGCCAGCAGCGGGGGACCGCTGGGTGTTGTCCTTGCGCGATGGGGTGCGCCCGGCGCCCACCCTGTTGGCCGCACAACCGGCATCGTTGTGTGTGGCGTTGGGCCCCGAGGGCGGCCTCAGCACCAGCGAGGAGGACCGGTTGTTGGCGGCCGGTTTTGTGCCGGCCAGCCTGGGGCCGGCGGTGCTGCGGTCTGAGACGGCGGCCCTGGCGGCGCTGGTGTTGGCCAGCGCCTGATCCCGCCCGCCTTCAGCGCCGGGCGTACACGGCCGATGGGTGGGTGTACACCAAGTCCAGTGGGTAGCGGCGCCCAGCGTGGTGGTCCAGCACACACTGCAGCAGCACCGGCGTGCGGTGGCTTGGCGCGCTGGCACGCACCTCGTCAAGTGTCATCCAGACCGTGCGCACGATGCCGCTGTCGAGTGCCCGTCCGGCTTCGAACGTGCCCAACTCGCCGCTGAAGGCCAGCCGCAGGTAGGTGATGCCTTGAGGCTGCGCGGGTGTGGCGGCTGCGTGGGTGAGGTACAGGCCCACCAGCGCCGTGGGCGTGAAGTGGTGGGCCGTTTCTTCCAGCGCCTCGCGCGCGCAACCATCTTCAGGCCGCTCGCCGGGGTCGAGGTGACCGGCCGGGTTGTTCAGTCGCAGGCCGTCGGGGGTGTGTTCCTCCACCAGCAGGTAGCGGCCATCGCGTTCGATCACCGCGGCCACGGTGACGTGGGGTTTCCAGCGTTCTGTCATGCGCCCGGATTATCCGGGTCGTCTGCTGGCACGGGGTCGAGCCCGGCCTGAGGCAGCAACAAGGCAAAGCGGCAACCCTGGCCGGTGTCGCTGGTCAGGGTGACCTGGCCACCATGGCGCACGGCCACGGTTTTGACGAAGGGCAGTCCCAGGCCCGTGCCCTCCGTGCGAATGCCCTGCTGCACGCGGTAAAACGGCCGGAACAGGTGCACCTGCGCCTCGCGTGAGATGCCCGGACCTTCGTCCTGAATCCACACTTCCCAGAATGTGCCTTGGGCCTGGACGCCACAGCGCACGCGGGTGCCTTCGGGCGAATACTTGATGGCATTGCCCACCAAGTTGGCCAGCGCGCGCGCGAACAGCTCGCGGTCCACCAGGCTCTCCTTGAGGTCGTGTGGTCCGACGAACTCCAGTTTGATGCGCTTGGCCTGCGAGGGCTCCCAGGCGTCGTCCATGGCTTCACTGAGCAGGTCGTTGAGGTTGTACGCCTCCAGCTCGTAGTCGCGCGATTGCGCGCGCACCAGGTTGATGAAGTCATCCGACAAGGCGAGCGCCTTGCGCGCATGGCGCTCGATGCGGTCCTGGAACTGCGCCGGGCTCATGGCCTCGGGGTCTTGTCGCAGCAGATCCACCAAGGTCAGGATGGCCGACTGTGGCGAGCGCATGTCGTGGCTCAGAAAGTGCATCGCGTCATCGCGCTGGCGCTGTTCGGTGCGCATCCGGGTCACGTCCACCAGGCTCAGAATCCAGCCCGTGTGCACGCCGCTGGCGCTGAAGGACGGTGCCCATTTCACCAGCAGATCGCGCCCTCGGCGGTCGAGTGCTTCCAGCGACCCGGGTTCCAGCGTGGCGTGGCGCAAGTGGTCGGCGAGGTGGTGGGGCAGGCCCTCGCGGCTGACCAGGTCGTCGGTCAGGCGGTGCAGTGGGCGCCCGCTGAGGTCTTGTTCGTGGTGCGCGTTGAAATGGCGTGCGGCGGCGGCGTTGGCCAGGGCGATGTGCAGGTCGGTGTCGCACACCAGCGTCGCATCGGGCAAGCCGTTGAGGCTGTCGCTGACAAAGCGGTGCAGGTCGCGCAGCTGGTGGGTCACGCTGGTCAGGGCTTCGATGCGGCGGTCGAGGAAGTCGCCGCGCGATGGCCGCCGGCGCGACGACAAGGGCAGACCGAGGCCGCTGTTTTGAAAGTGCCGGTACTCGGCCACCAGGTAGCGGGTGGCGGCATCCATGCGGCGCCAGCTCCACAACACGTAGGACACGGCCAGCCCAAGCGCACCGGCCACCGGCCCCAGTTGCACCTGCAGCCACAAACCGCTGACCACCGTGGCCATTGCCATCAAGGCCATCAGGCCGACGCACAGCAACAGCCCGGCCAGTGGCGAGGTGAACGCCAATGCGGACAGCGCCAGCAGCACCGGCAGGATGTTGAACAAGGTGTTGACCCATGCGGGTGCTTGCACCAGGGTCACGTTCTGCAACAACGCGTCCACCAGGTTGGCGGTGATTTCCACACCGGGCATGAGGCGCTGTGCGTCGGTGACCGGCGTGGCGTACAGGTCTCCGATGCCGGTGGCGGTGGCGCCCACCAGCACCAGCTTGCCGCGAAAGGTCTCGGGTGGCACCGTGCCGTCGAGCACGTCCACGTAGGCGTAACGCTGAAAGCTGCCGGGTGGCCCGGCAAAGGCGATGTTGATTGGGTGGCTGCGCTGCCACGCCAGCACCTGGCGCGACACGGGGTCGAGCGTGCTGGGCTCCACCGTGGGCGAGCCGGGCAGCGCCTTGTCAAGCGGCCAGTGGCCGCCGAGCCGCAACAGATCCACACCAAAGTGGTTCCACCACAAGGGGTCTTGGCCTTCGCGCAGATAGACCTGTCGGGCCACGCCGTCTTCGTCCACCGGCAGGTGCACATGCCCGATGGCGGCCGCCTGTTTGGCAAACTCAATCAGTGGTTGCACCGCGACCGCCTGCCCGCCCATGTTCTGCATCATCATGGGCAACACGACCTTGCCACTGTGTTGCCGTGCCTGGGCAAGGTGGTGGTCGTTTTCGGGTTGCCGCGAATCGGGCTCGGAGAGCAGCAGGTCCAGACCAATGGCCGCCGGCTCGCCGGCGCTGATGCGTTCGATCAGCCCGGCATGCAAGGTGCGTGGCCATGGCCAACGGCCCAGCGTGGCGATGCTTTTGTCGTCTATGCCCACCAGCACCACCGGGCTTTGCGACACGTCACGCGGCAACATGCGAACCAGCGCGTCCTGCAGCAGCCGGTCGGCGCGGGCCAGCAGACTGGTGTGCTGCAGGCCCACGATCATGAGCAACACGGCCGCTGTCATGAGCAGCCATTCGCCCCAGCGCACGTGGCGGTAAGACCGGCGCTCGGGCATGGAAGGGTTCAACGAGGCTGTTGCAGCGGGCTGTTGCCCGTGCCAATCGTGTTGTCGCCGCCCTTGACTGGCTGGTTGTCCTCTGTGCGCAATCCGGTGTTGTTCGGCGTCACACGGTGCACGGCCGACAGCCGGCTGGTGCGGCCTTGCGCATCGCGGCTTTGCCAGCGCAGGTAAACGTCTTGCGCACCGGCGGGCAAGGTCACCTGGCTGCCGCTTACCCAATCGTCGCTCAGCACGCGGGTGAAGCCGGCATCGGCGGCCAGTTGGACGCGGTAGCTCAACCCACTCCGAGGCGACCAGAAGGTGGTGTCGGCGTCCGTGCCTGCGGTTGGCGCGTCTGCACTCACCACAAAAGCGCTTGGAAGACTGAACGGCCCTTGTCGAGCGAGGGCGCCGGCCACCAGGCTGGCCACACGCCAGTGGTAGCTGCCTGGTGGCAACTGGGCCACATGCTCGCAACGGTCGGGCCGGGTGACGTCCACCAGTGGCTGCTTGAAGGACGTGTCGCTGGCGACCTGGATGCGGTAGCCAGCGACGTCGAGCAACTCGGTGCAACGCAGCGTCAGGCCGGAACCGCTGACGGTGGTGCCTGCGGCTGGCAGGCGGAACAGGGGCGCGGCCGGCGTGGCTTGCACCTGGAAATGGTGCTCAGCGGTTTGGCCCAACAGCCCAAGTGTGTCTAGGCCTTGAACGGTCAAGGTGTACTGGCCATCGTCCAGCGCCTGCCACAACACGGTGGGGTCGGTCACCCAGGCTTCGCGCAACACGGCACCCGGTGTGTCGGACCGCAGCACCCGCGCGCGGTAGGCCCGGGCCTGGGGCTGCGTTGGCAGGGCAAACGACACAAACTCGCCATCGTCCCAGGCGGTGGGCAGGGCCGACAGATCGGCTGCGGGCAACAGCGCGCCGCGTTGCAGGCCGCCTGTGGTGCCGACCCGCGCGCCGTCGCCGGCTGCCAGGGTGGTGGTCTGCCGGCGGTTGAGCAGGGACCGCACCGCGACCTTGCCAGAAGCGACTTCGCTGGTGGCCTCGTTGGGCGAGACCGACACGCCAAAACGCGTGCCACGGACGCTGGCCACCGCAATGGGGGTGTGAACGTCAAAACGGGTTTGTGGATGCTGCCGGGGCACCACGTCGCTTTCCACCCGTCCCGACAGCATGCGGATCACGGTGTGGCTTTGTTGTGTGCCGTCGTCACGGCGCAACCGCTCCAGCCGCGCGGTGGCGCCCGATGACAAGCCAAATGCCGATCCATCGGCGAGCTTCAGGCGCACAAAGGCCTTGTCGCGCACTTCGATCAGGGTACCTTCCGGCACCGTGGTGCCGGTGCGCAGCGTGCCGACCTGCTGGCCGTCTGGCCCGGTGGCCAGCACCTCACCTTGCACAAACACCACCGATGCGTTGGCCACAGGCAAGGCCGCAGCACCCGCAGGAACCTTCAGCACCTGACCGATGCGCAACTGGTGCGGGTTGGCCAGACGGTTGGCGTTTTGCAGCACACGCCACTGGGTGGCTTCACCGGTGTGTTGTTCTGCGATGGACCACAGCGTGTCACCGGCAACAACGCGATGTTGGGTGTCCGCCAGCGCGGGCCAGGCTGTCGCCACCAACAGCGTGGCCACAGCACCTTGGCAGGCGGTGCGTTTCAACCAGGCATCAGGCTTGCGACTGGGCAAGTTGGGCGTCGGCTTCATAGTCTTCGTTCCCTATCGATTCCAGCCGGTAGCCTTGGCCGTACACGGCGCTGAGGCGGTAGCCGTTTTCTGGCCGCAGGTTGAGCACACTGCGGATACGCGAAATGTGGGTGTCCAGCGAGCGCGACATCAGCTCGGTGCCCGGCGGGTTGGACGATCCCCAGAGGCTTTCCAGCAAGTGGCGGCGCGACAGCAGCCGGCCTTTGTTGCGGAACAGGAACAGGGCGATGTCGAATTCCTTCTGGGTCAGCAACACCGCCTTACCGTCTATTTCCAGCCGGGGGCCGATGGGCATGAATTTGTAGCGGCCCCACACCTGTTCGGTGGGCAAGGGCTCGGCGTACACGCGGCGCAGCAGCGCCTGCACCCGCGCCACCAGCTCGCCCACGCGCATGGGCTTGATCATGAAATCGTCGGCGCCACAGGACAGCCCCTCGACGATGTCACGCTCTTCACGCCGGTTGGTGAGAAACAGGATCGGGATGCGTTCCGTCAGGTTGTCCCTGATCCATTGGACAATTTCAGGCCCCGACATGTCGGGCAGGGACCAGTCCAGGACCAGCAGGTCATAAGACTCCCGTCGCAATTCCCGCAACAGGCTGTCTCCATCCTGAAAAACGTGGCAGTCGTGACCGACCGCCTGCAACGTGTATTTCGTCAACTCCAATTGGTCGACGTCATCGTCTAGTGCAGCGACTCGCATGTGATTTTCTCTCCCCTACCGTGCGCGATTGTGAATATTTTGTTCGCGCCGTGCCATAAATTTTAACGATATCACCTGTTTTTGTGTGAAAGGGCAGGGTGAACAATTGTCAATTCATGGTGCGCAATTTTGAACTTTGGCGGGCCGATTTGACTTCTCACCAGCGAGGCCGAGCCAGTAAGTTAGCATTCAGGTTCAACTCTCCAACTGGAGGAGACACACGCTCATTGGCATATCGACCAAGGTGGAGCGCGAGGCCGCCGGCATGATCGGCGGTTTTCTGTTGGTGCTCGACCTTCCCGTTGCTTTCAATCGGCCTCCCCTTTTGTTTTGAGGATCTCTCTATGACTTCTGGCGCATCCACAGAGACAGCCGCAGCCGGCGCGGCCGCCACCGCCGTGCAACGCATTGGTGTGCCCCGCGAAATCTTTCCGGGGGAAAAGCGGGTGGCCACCGTGCCCGATGTGGTGGCCAAGCTCATCAAGCTGGGCTTCCAGGTGGTGGTGCAGAGCGGCGCCGGTGATCTGGCCAACCTCAGCGATGACGACTACCGCGCGGCCGGTGCCAGCATTGCGTCGACAACGGCCGACTTGTGGAACGGCAGCGACATCGTCTTCAAGGTCCGCCCGCCGACCTCTGACGAGGTGGCGCTGATGCACGCAGGGCAGACCCTGATCGGCTTTGTCTGGCCGGCCCAGAGCCCCGACCTGATGCAGCAGCTTGCCGCCAGCAAAGTGACGGTGCTGGCCATCGATGCGTTGCCGCGCACGCTCAGCCGCGCGCAGAAGATGGACGCGCTGACGTCGATGGCGGGCGTCAGTGGTTACCGCGCCGTGGTCGAGGCGGCCAACGCGTTCGGCCGTTTCTTCAATGGCCAGATCACCGCCGCCGGCAAGGTGCCGCCGGCCAAGGTGTTCATCGCAGGTGCCGGTGTGGCGGGGCTGGCCGCCATCGGTGCGGCCGCCAGCCTGGGCGCCATCGTGCGCGCCAACGACACCCGCGCCGAGGTGGCCGACCAGGTGGTCTCGCTGGGCGGTGAGTTCGTGAAGGTGGACTACGAGGAAGAGGGCTCGGGTGGTGGCGGCTACGCCAAGGTCATGAGCGAAGGCTTCCAGGCCGCGCAGCGCGAGATGTACGCAAAGCAGGCGCGTGAGGTGGACATCATCATCACCACCGCGCTCATTCCCGGCAAGCCGGCACCCAAGCTCATCACCGCCGAGATGGTGCGCAGCATGAAGCCCGGCAGTGTGATCGTGGACATGGCGGCCGAACAAGGCGGCAACTGCGAACTCACCGTGCCTGGCGAAGCGGTGGTGCGCCACGGCGTCACCATCGTCGGCTACACCGACCTGGCTTCGCGCATGGCGCTGCAATCGTCCACGCTGTACGCGACCAACCTGTTCCGCCTTAGCGAAGAACTGTGCAAGACCAAGGACGGCGTGATCAACGTCAACATGGCGGACGACGCCATCCGTGGCCTGACGGTGATCAAAGACGGTGAAATCACCTGGCCGGCGCCGCCGATTGCTGCCGCCCCCAAGCCGCCGGCCAAGCCCGCAGTTGCCGCCCCCAAGGCGCCGGCCCATGGCCATGGCCCCGGTGAACCGATGTCGGCCAAGAGCCTGGCCATGGTGTTTGGTTTGGGTGCCGTGTTGTTCGCGCTGGTGGGCATGTACGCGCCGGCCTCCTTTCTGTCGCACTTCACGGTCTTCGTGCTGGCGTGCTTCGTGGGCTACATGGTGGTGTGGAACGTCACACCTTCGCTGCACACGCCGCTGATGAGCGTGACCAACGCCATCAGCTCCATCATCGCCATTGGGGCCCTGGTGCAAGTGGCGCCGCCGCTGGACGCGGCCGGTGCCGCCGACAGGCCCAACACACTGATCCTGGGCTGCGCCGTGCTGGCGCTGGTGCTCACCGCGATCAACATGTTCGGCGGCTTTGCCGTCACCCGCCGCATGCTGGCGATGTTCCGCAAATAAGAAGAGGACCGATCCCATGACCTCCAGTCTGGCCACCATGGCCTACATCGGCGCCACCATCCTGTTCATCCTCAGCCTGGGCGGCCTGTCCAACCCCGAAACCGCCCGCCGCGGCAACCTGTTCGGCATGGTCGGCATGACCATCGCCGTGCTGGCCACCGTGCTCGGTCCGCGTGTGACCGCCGCTGGCATTCCCTACATCGTTGGCGCGCTGGTCGTCGGCGGGGCCATTGGTCTCTTCGCTGCCAAAAAGGTGCAGATGACACAAATGCCCGAGCTGGTCGCACTCATGCACAGCCTGGTGGGCTTGGCGGCCTGTCTGGTGGGCTTTGCCAGCTATGTGGACACATCCACCGTGTTCGCCACCCCGGCCGAAAAAGCCATCCATGAGATGGAGATCTACGTCGGCATCCTGATCGGCGCGGTCACCTTCTCGGGCTCCATCATCGCCTTCGGCAAGCTCAGCGGGCGCATCGGTGGCAAGCCGCTGCTGCTGCCAGCGCGCCACTGGCTCAACCTGGCCGGCCTGCTGGTGGTCATCTGGTTTGGTCGCGAATTCCTGCATGCCCACGACATCCAGGCCGGCATGATGCCGCTGCTGGTGATGACCGTGATCGCGCTGCTGTTCGGCATGCACATGGTGATGGCCATCGGCGGCGCCGACATGCCGGTGGTGGTGTCCATGCTCAACAGCTACTCGGGCTGGGCGGCGGCGGCCACCGGCTTCATGCTCAGCAACGATTTGCTGATCGTGGTGGGCGCGCTGGTGGGCTCTTCGGGTGCGATCCTGAGCTACATCATGTGCCGCGCCATGAACCGCAACTTCGTCAGCGTGATCGCCGGGGGCTTCGGTGGCGGTGCTCCCGCACCCAAGGCAGCCGCAGGCGCCGCAGCCGAGCCGCAGGGCGAGGTGACACCGGTCAGCGCGGTGGAAACGGCCGAGATGCTGCGCGAAGCCAAAAACGTGGTCATCGTGCCCGGCTACGGTATGGCCGTGGCCCAGGCCCAGCACACGGTGTTCGAAATCACCAAGCTGCTGCGCGAGAAGGGCGTGAACGTGCGCTTCGGCATCCACCCGGTGGCGGGTCGCATGCCCGGCCACATGAACGTTCTGCTGGCCGAGGCCAAGGTGCCCTACGACATCGTGCTGGAAATGGACGAGATCAACGAGGACTTCCCCGACACCGACGTGACCATGGTGATTGGCGCCAACGACATCGTGAACCCGGCCGCGCAGGACGACCCCACCAGCCCCATCGCCGGCATGCCGGTGCTTGAAGTGTGGAAGGCCCGCACCAGCATCGTGATGAAGCGCAGCATGGCCAGCGGCTACGCCGGCGTGGACAACCCGCTGTTCTACAAAGAGAACAACCGCATGCTGTTTGGCGATGCCAAGAAGATGCTGGACGAGGTGCTGGGGGCGTTGCGGACCTGACCGGGCTCCGCCCGCTCTGGTCACGCAGGAGCCTTCGGGCTCCTTTTTTGTGCCGTTTTTAGACAGGCGTATCGGTTCGGCGTAGGGGAAAAACACGAAGCCTGACGTCCGACTGACGCGGCACAATGTGGCGAGTGGCTTGGCACAACACGGGTTGTGTCGCCTGTTTTTCACATCAACTGATTCGGAGACTTCATGCCTTCCTCGACCCAAGAGCGCCCCTGGCTGTCGGCTTACCCCGAGGGGGTGCCTGCTGATGTGGATGTGGCGCAGTACGGCTCGCTGGTGGCGCTGATGGAGGAGAGCTTCCAGAAGTACGCCAGCCGCACGGCCTACCACTTCATGGGCAAGGACTTCAGCTACGCGCAGACCGACAGCCTGTCGGTGGCTTTTGGTGCCTACCTGCAGGGCCTGGGCCTGGTCAAGGGTGATCGTGTGGCCATCATGATGCCCAACGTGCCGCAATACCCTGTGGTGGTGGCGGCGGTGTTGCGTGCGGGTTTTGTGGTGGTGAATGTCAACCCGCTCTACACGCCGCGCGAGCTGGAACATCAGCTCAAGGACTCGGGCTCCAAGGCCATTGTCATCATCGAGAACTTTGCCAGCACACTGGAGCAGTGCATCGCCGCCACGCCGGTGAAACACGTGGTGCTTTGCGCCATGGGCGACATGCTGGGCTTGCTCAAGGGCGCCATCGTCAATTACGTGGTGCGCAACGTGAAGAAGATGGTGCCGGCCTTCAGCCTGCCCCAGGCGGTGCGCTTCAACGACGCGGTGGCCAAGGGCACACGTGGCACGCTCAAGCGGCCCGAGACCAAAGCCGATGATGTGGCTGTGCTGCAGTACACCGGCGGCACCACCGGCGTGAGCAAAGGCGCGGTGCTGCTGCACCGCAACGTCATCGCCAACGTGTTGCAGTCCGAAGCCTGGAACAGCCCGGTGATGACCAAGGTGCCTTCGGGCGAGCAGATCACCACCGTGTGCGCCCTGCCCCTGTACCACATCTTCGCCTTCACCGTCTGCATGATGCTGAGCATGCGCAACGGCGGCAAGGTGCTGCTCATCCCCAACCCGCGCGATCTCCCGGCCGTGCTCAAGGAGCTGTCCAAACACACCTTCCACAGCTTCCCGGCGGTCAACACGCTGTTCAACGGCCTGGCCAACCACCCCGATTTCGGCACCGTCAACTGGAAGAACCTCAAGGTCTCGCTGGGCGGTGGCATGGCGGTGCAGGGCGCTGTGGCCAAGTTGTGGCTGGAGAAAACCGGCTGCCCCATTTGCGAGGGCTATGGCCTGTCGGAAACCAGCCCCTCGGCCAGTTGCAACCCTGTCACCAGCACCGACTTCACCGGCACCATCGGCGTGCCCATTCCCGGCACCCACATGAAGTGTCTCGACGACGAAGGCCACGACGTGCCCATGGGCCAACCCGGCGAGATCGCGATCAAGGGCCCGCAGGTCATGGCCGGCTACTGGCAACGCCCCGATGAAACCGCCAAGGTCATGACACCCGACGGTTTCTTCAAGACCGGCGACGTGGGCGTGATGGACGAGCGCGGTTATTTCAAAATCGTGGACCGCAAAAAAGACATGGTGCTGGTCAGCGGTTTCAACGTCTACCCCAACGAGGTGGAAGACGTGGTGGCCAAAATGGACGGCGTGCTCGAATGCGCCGTGGTGGGTGTGCCTGACGACAAATCGGGCGAGGCCGTCAAACTGGTCATTGTGAAAAAGAGCGATGCCCTGACCGAACAGATGGTGCGCGAGTTCTGCAAGGCCAACCTCACTGGCTACAAACAGCCCAAGGTGGTGGAGTTCCGCACCGAGCTGCCCAAGACGCCGGTGGGCAAGATCCTGCGCCGCGAATTGCGCGACAAGAAGTGATGCTGCGCTTGCGCTGAGTCAAACAACCGCCCGCGTGGCGGTTGTGCATTTCAGCGCTTCCATCGCACAATGCCAGCGCCACGGCTTTCACCGGGGCGCTGTTTTTTTGTGAGGCACCGCCATGGGACAACACATTGCCATCGTCAGCGCGCTGCACGCCGAACTGGCCGAAGTGCTCACGCTCATGCCCGACGAACACAAGCGCACCGTGGGTGGGCGCACCTTCTGGAGCGGGCACCTGCACGGCCACGAGGTGGTGGCCACACTCAGCGGCATGGGCAAGGTGGCGGCGGCGGCCACCACCACCTTGTTGATCGACCACTTCAAAGCCGAGCAGGTGATCTTCACCGGGGTGGCCGGCGGCCTGGCTCTGGGCGTGGAGGTGGGCGACGTGGTGGTGGGCAACGGTTTTGTGCAACACGACATGGATGTGTCGCCGCTGTTTCCGCGTTTTGAGCTGCCGGGCCAAGGCATCACCCGCCTGCAGGCCGACGGTGTGCTCACCCAGGTGCTCAAAGAGGCGGCCGAAGACGCCGTGACCTGGCTGCCCAACCTGCTGGATGCGACCACGCTGGCCAGCCTCGGTTTGCACCGGCCTTCGGTGCACCAGGGGCTGATCGTCAGCGGGGACCGTTTTGTGTCGAGCAACACCGAGTGCGAGGCGCTGCGCGCCGCCCTGCCCGAGGCCCTGGCGGTGGACATGGAGAGCGCCGCCGTGGCCCAGGTGTGCCGCGATTTTGGCGTCGGCTTTGGGGCGGTGCGCACCATCTCCGACCGGGCCGACAACGAGGCCCATGTCGATTTCCCGAGGTTTCTGGAGCAGGTCGCGCGGCACTACAGCGCACGCATCATCCGCAAGGCGCTCAACCTGCTCTGACGACGGGGTCAGCGCTTTTTGTGCGCGGCAGAGACAGGCGTCAGTGCCTGGCGCAGCCGGTCTTCGCGCGCCGGCACCTCGGCGCTCAACGCATCTTCCACGTGGCCGATGTGGGCCAGCATGCGCGCACGTGCCAAGGGCAGGTCGCCGGCCTCCAGCGCCTCGACGATGGCAGCGTGTTCGTCACATGACTGACGCGCATCGTGTGTGGACTGGTAGAGCGTGGCCGCCAGCGTGGTGCGGGCGGTGAGATCGCGCAGCACATCGCACAACAAGCGGTGGCCGAGGTTTTCGGCCAGGCACACGTGGAAATCCGCCAGCAAAAAGGCGCGCGTGGCGGCATTGGTGCCTTGTATGGCCTGACGCTCCTGGTCGATGTGTCGGCGCAGGGCCAGCGCCACCGATTGGAGCGAACGGCCTTCCTCCGGCACCACATCCGGCTGGCTCAGGATGCCCGACTCCACGATGCGCCGCGCGGCAAAGGCGTCCCGAGCTTCTGCCACCGAAGGTTCGACCACGTACCACCCACGGCGAGGCCTCACCTCCACAAAACCCCTGGCCTGCAATTGCATCAACGCTTCGCGCACCATGGTGCGGCTGACTTGAAACAGGTCAGCCAACTCCTGTTCGCCCAACCGCGCACCCGGTGCGAGCTGCTGGGCCAAGATCGATTCAACAACGCGTTGGGCGATTTCGTTCTGGGTGGTCATGACCATCGAACTGTACGCGCAGCGCCTTGCTGCATCTTGACCGGGCCTCAATCCAGCACGGGCTGTTGGCGGCCATCCAGCACCGCGTGCGCCGTGTCGCGGTCGATGTCACCTTCCCAGGCCGCCACCACCACCGTGGCCACGCAGTTGCCGATCAGGTTGCCCAGGGCGCGGGCGATGCCCATGAACCAGTCGATAGACAGCACCAGCACCAGGCCGATGGCCGGGATGGCCGGAATGGCCTGCAGCGTGGCCGCCAGCACCACGATGGCTGAACCCGGCACGCCGTGCGCGCCCTTGGAGGTGACCAGCGAGATGGCCAGGATGGTCATCAGGTCGGTCATGGAAATGGGCGTGTTGGTGGCCTGCGCAATGAAGACCGCCGCCAGCGTGATGTAGATGGAGAAGGCGTCGAGGTTGAAGGAGTAGCCGGTGGGGATCACCAGGCCCACGGTCGAGTCTTTGATGCCCATGCCACGCAGCTTGGCCATGATCTGCGGCAGCACGCTGTCCGACGAGGTGGTGGCGAACACCACCGCCAATTCTTCGCGCAGGTAGCGCAGCAGCTTGAAGATGCTGAAGCCGGCCAGTCGCATGATCAGGCCCAGGATGCCAAAGACGAAGAAGATCACCGCCACGTAAAACAGCACCACCAGCATGCCCAGCTGCTTGAGTGAGCCCAGGCCGTACTTGCCCACGGTGAAGGCGATGGCACCCAGCACGCCCAGGGGCGCCAGTTTGATGATGATGCCCATGATCTTGAACAACACGTGCGAGAGCGTGTCGATGAAGTTGGCCACCGGTGCGCCACGCTCGCCCAGCATCGCCAGGGCGCAGCCGAACAGCACCGCGAACAGCAGCACCTGCAACACATCGCCCGTGGCAAAGGCAGCCACCACGGTGGTGGGGATGAGCTTCATCAGGAACTCCACCGTGCCGCCGCTGGTGAGTTTGTCGGCGTTGCTGGCGTAGGCGCTCATGGCCTTGGCGTCCAGCGCGTTGGGGTCCACGTTCATGCCCACACCGGGCTGGAACCAGAAGGCCAGCACCAGGCCCAGCAGCAGGGCGATGGTGGTGACCACCTCAAAGTAGATCAGCGCCTTCACGCCGACGCGCCCGACGCGCTTGAGGTCGCCCGCGCCGGCGATGCCATGCACCACCACGCAGAAGACCAGCACCGGGATGATCATCTTGATGAGCTTGATGAAGCTGTCGCCCAGGGGTTTGAGCTTGACCGCGAACTCGGGCACGGCAAAACCCAGGGCGACACCCAGCAGCAGGGCCAGCAGGACCTGCCCAAACAAGGACTTGAAAAACTTCGGCATGACAGCACCTTTCTCCATTTCAGACATACAAAGCTTGTATGCAAGAATGTAGGCAAGAAAGTGCGCTGATTGTTAAGGGCTTTCCCTAGGTGCGGCCCACCGCTGGTCGGCTGCGGGAACAGGCTCTGTGGGTTCAGTGCTGCAGGACCCCACGTGCAATCACCGTGCGCTGAATCTCGGACGACCCCTCGTAGATGCGCATGATGCGGGCGTCGCGCACGTAGCGCTCCAGCGGCAGCTCGCGAGTGAAGCCATAGCCGCCGTGGATTTGCAACGCTTCGTCTGTGATGAAAGCGGCCGCCTCGGAGGCGTAGAGCTTGCACATCGACGACTCCATCGAGTACGGCACCCCCGCCTGCCGCTTGGCGCAGGCCTGCAGCGTCAGCAGCCAGGCCGCCTCCAGCCGGGTTTTCATGTCGGCCAGTTTCCATTGGATGCCTTGTTTGGCCGCCAGCGGCTCGCCACCCACCTGGCGCTGGCGGGCCCAGTCCACGGCGGCGGCCAGCGCGGCCTCGCCCAGGCCCAGGCAGTTGGCCGCCACGTCCATGCGGCTGTTGTCCAGCACCTTCATGGCGGTGCGAAAGCCCGTGCCCTCATCGCCCAGGCGTTGTGTGGCCGGCACGCGGCAGTCCAGCGCCACCTCAAAGGCATGGCCGCCGCGTATGCCCATGAGCTTCTCGGGCGCGGAGATTTGCAGCCCGGGTGTGCCCTTGTCCACCACAAACGCGCTGATGCCCCGGTGGCCGGCTGCCGGGTCGGTCTTGGCATAGACGACGATGAAATCGGCCTCGCCCGCATTGGAGATGAAGTGTTTGGTGCCGCTGAGGTGGTAGTGGTCCCCCTCGCGCACCGCGCGCGTGGCCATGTCGGCGGGGTTGGAGCCTGCGCGCGGTTCCGTCAGCGCAAAAGCACCCAGCTTGGCGCCACTTGCTGCGTCGGGCAGGTAGCGCTCGCGCAGCGCATCGTCGCCACCGATGAGGAGGGAGTCGGTGGCCAGGTAGTGCGCGCCAATCATGGAGGCGGTCGCGGTGCAGGCCTGGGCGATGGCCGCCAGCGAGAGCACCAGAGCGGTGGGCGTGGCGCCAGGGCCGCCCCAGCGCTCAGGCAGGTTCATGCCCATCACGCCCAGTTCGGCGAGCGCGGTCACGTAACGCACGGTGGACAAGGCGGATTCATCCACCTCGTGCGCGTGAGGGGCCAGCTCGGCCTGGGCAAAACGGGTGATGGCGTCGGCCAGAGCCTGGTCGTCGGGGTGGATGCCAAATCGGGGGGTCATGGGGTGCTCCAAAAAAACAAATCGATGCCGTCAATGCCCGAAGGCGCCCAGCGCGCGCAGCTCGGCCACCTTGCCAGCGGCCAGGCCCAGCACACGTTGCAGGGTCACGTCGGTGTGTTCGCCCAGGCGGGGGGCGCGTTGCACAGCAGCCCGTTCGTAGGCCGAGAACTGCAGCGGTTGCGTGGGGAGGCGCAGGCCAGGCAGCTGCGGGTCGTCCACCGCCTGCAACACGCCACGGTGCTGGCTTTGGGGTGAGTTCAAGGCCTGCTCCACGTTCCAGATGGGCGCGGTGGGTACGGCGGCCGCTTCCAGGTGCGAGACGACCTGATCCACCGTCAACGTATCCGACCAGGCCTCGATGGCGGCCCGCAACGCGGGTTCGTTCAACGAGCGCAGCTCATCGGTGGCAAAACGCGGATCTGCGGCCAGAGCCGACTGGCCAATGACGGCACACAACTGAGCGAACAGCTTGTTGTTGAGCACGGCGAGCACGTAGTGGCCATCGGCCGCGGCGTACACGCCAAAGGGCGCCGAGAGCGGGTGACGGTTGCCCACCCGCACCGGGTTGCGGCCGGTGAACAGAAAACGCGACACCGAGGTGGCGGTGAAGGCCAGCGTCGCGTCCAGCATGGCCACGTCCACATGGGTGCCCTGGCCGTTGCGCTCGCGCCCCAGCAGCGCGGCCAGCACGCCCCAGCTGGCAAACAGCCCGCTCACCACGTCGGATACCGCTTCACCCACCAGCGTGGGCGGGCCGTCGGGCGAACCCGTTGCTTCCATCAGCCCGCTCATGGCCTGCAGCACGATGTCGTAGGCCGGGCGGTGCGCGGCCGGCCCGGTTTGGCCGAAGCCCGAAATGCTGGCGTACACCACACGCGGGTTGATGGCCCGCACCGCGGCGTAGCCAATCCCCAGCTTGTCGGCCACGCCGGGGCGAAAGTTCTCCACCACCACGTCGGCCGTGGCACACAGCTCGCGCGCCAGCGCCTGGGCGTCGGGCAATTTGAGGTCCAGCACCACGCTGTGTTTGTTGCGGTTCATCACATTGAACAAGGCGCTTTCGCCGTTGCGCATGGGGCCGATGGCGCGGTAGTCGTCGCCTTGTGGTGGCTCCACCTTGATGACCTCGGCGCCCAGGTCGGCCAACAAGGCGGTGCAGAAGGGGCCGGACAACACGCGGGTGAAGTCCACGATGCGCAGGCCCGCGAGCGGGCCGGTGGGAAGGGGGTGTTCAGAAGACATGCGGCCATGCTAGGCCCATGACTGCATCAAAGAAAATACAGAGTTTTGAACCACTGCATCAACAAAACAGATTCAACCATGCTCCACGTCTCCCTGCGTCAACTCAGCTACTTCGTGGCCGCGGCCCGCCACGGCAGCACCTTGCAGGCGGCCTTGGCCCTGCACGTCTCGCAGCCGTCCATCTCGCACGCCATCGCCACCTTGGAATCCCACTGGGGTGAAAAGCTGTTCCACCGCATCCACGCGCAAGGGCTGGAGCTGACCACGGCAGGCGCGCGCCGCAGCGCCCTGGCGCAAGCCCTGCTGACGCAGGCGGAGGCGCTGGACGCACCCGCTGGGCAGGGCGTGGCGGGCAGCCTGTGTGTGGCCGGCCTGTCCACGCTGGCCCCCATGCACCTGCCAGCCCTCATGCGGCGTTTCAGTCAAAGGTTTCCCCAGGTCGAGCTGCGCTTGGGCGAGGGCGACACCGAAACCCTGCTGGCGCGGCTGGAGCGTGGCACCCTGGACCTGGCCCTGCTGTACGACATGGGCCTGCAGCGCGCCGTGGCCTTGCACGAGGTGGGCGCGCAGGCGCCTTACGTGCTGATGCCGGTGGGGCACGCGCTGGCCAAACGCGCGTCGGTGGCCTTGCGCGACCTGGCCGATGAACCCCTGGTGCTGATCGACCTGCCGCACAGCCGGCAGTACTTCCTGTCGCTGCTGGCGCATGCCGGGGTGCGGCCGCAGGTGGTGATGGAAAGCGGGTCGCTGGAGATGGTGCGCGCGCTGGTGGCGCACGGACATGGGCTGTCGCTGTTGACCACGCGGCCCAGCCGCGACGTCAGCTACGACGGCCGGCGCTTGGTCTGCAAGCCGCTGTCAGGCAAGGTGCCGCCGCAGCGGCTGGTGCTGGCGGCGTCTGCCTCGGTGCCGCTCAGCCCGGCCGCAGAAGCCTTTGTGCAGGTGGCGCGTGAGCACCTGGCGGCGGCAGGCTGAGAGGCGTCAGCGGCGCTCCACAAACGCCAGCACGGCGTCCAACATGCGGCGCACCGTGGGCTGGATGCCCGCCGCCACGTCGGGTAGATAGTCAAAAGGCTGGCGCTCCATCATGTAGGACGCCTGTGTCATCTCCAGCTGCACCGCGTGGATGCCCTGTGCCGGGTTGCCGTGCTGGCGGGTGATGTGGCCGCCTTTGAAGCGGCCGTTGAGCACGGCGGTGTAGCCGGTGGCCTCGCGGCCGATGGCCAACAATTGCGCGGCCAGCGCGGGGTCGCAACTGGCGCCGTCGGCGGTGCCGAGGTTGAGGTCGGGCAGGCGGCCTTCAAAAAAGCGCGGCAGCACCGAGCGGATGGAGTGCGCGTCCCACAGCGCCGCCACACCGTGGTGCGCCTTCAGGCGCGCCAGCTCTTCGGTGAGCTTCGCGTGGTACGGCCGCCAGATGGCGTCGCGGCGCGCGGCGATTTCCGCTTCGGTCGGATGATCGGCCGGGTCGCGGTACAGCGGCGTGTCGTCGAAGGTGTCCACCGGGCACAGCCCGGTCACGCTCTGGCCGGGGTAGAGGCTGGCACCGTCGGGCGGGCGGTTGAGGTCGATCACATACCGCGAATGGGTGGCCACCAGCACCGAGGCGCCCAGCGCGTCGGCGAAGTCGTACAGGCGCTCCAGGTGCCAGTCGGTGTCGGGCACGCCCTGGGCCTCGTCGGTCAGGCGCGCGGCCAGCGCGGGCGGCACATGGGTGCCCACGTGCGGCATGGAGATCAGCAGCGGGCGCGTGCCCTGGCGGAATCGGAACGGCGGCTCGGTGGTGGTGAAGCGAACGGCAGGGCTCATGCTTGGGTGTCCTCCAGCAGTTGGCGGCGCGCGGTGTTGAAAGCGGCGCGCGCGGAATGGTTCAAGGCATGCCGGCCCGCCGACACCCGTGCCTGCCCACCCACCCACACCTCGGCGATGGCCGACTGGCGGTGGCTGGCAAACACGTGGGCCGACAACATGGCATCGGCCGTGGGCAGGCCTTGCAGCAAGGGGTGCTCGGCGTCCAGCACCACCAGGTCGGCTTGTTGGCCCACGGCCAGGCCCGCAACTGCGCGGCCGCTGGCCTGGGCGCCGCCGGCCACAGCATCGAGTGTCATGGCGGTGGCCACATAGGCGTGGCGGTCGCCCGCCAGCACGTTGCGCTGGCGGGTGGCCAGGCGCTGGCTGTATTCGAGCATCAGCAGTTCTTCGGCGGCGTTCACGGTGGCGTGGCTGTCCGAGCCCACGCCCCAGTGGCCACGGCCCGCACGCCACTGCGCCATGTCAAAGATGCCGTCGCCCAGGTTGGCTTCGGTGGTGGGGCACAGGCCGGCCACGGCGCCAGTTTGCGCGGCGCGGCGGTATTCGTCGGCGTCCATGTGGGTGGCGTGCACCAGGCACCAGCGCGCGTCCACGGGTGCGTGGTTCAGCAGCCACTGCACCGGGCGTTGGCCGCTCCAGGCCAGGCAGGCGTCCACTTCGCCGGTTTGCTCGGCGATGTGGATGTGGATGGGGGCGGTGGCGTCGAGCGCCGTCAAACCGTCAACGGCTTCGCGCAGCGCCTCGGGCGGCACGGCGCGCAGCGAATGGGGCGCGAGGCCCAGGCGTGCGCCTTGGGCGTCGCACAGCGGCTTGAGCGCTTGCAGCAGCGCCAGCATGTTGCCGGTGCGGCGGATGAAGCGGCGTTGGCCGGCGCTGGGTGGCGTGCCACCAAAGCCACTGGTTTGGTACAGCACCGGCAGCAGGGTGAGGCCGATGCCGGCGTTTTGCGCGGCGCGCAGCAGGCACAGCGAGAGCTCGCGGTCGTCGGCGTAGGGCCGACCATCGGCTTCGTGGTGCACGTAGTGGAACTCGCACACGCTGGTGTAGCCGGCTTCCAGCATCTCCACGTACAGGCCGGTGGCGATGGCGGTGAGTTGCTCGGGCGTGATGGCGCCGGCAAAGCGGTACATCAGCTCGCGCCAACTCCAGAAGCTGTCTTGCGCGGCGCCACGGTACTCGGTGAGGCCGCCCATGGCGCGCTGGAAGGCGTGCGAGTGCAGGTTGGGCAAACCGGGCAGCACGGGGCCTGCGGCACGCTGTGTGCCTGCGGGCGCGGATGCGTTGGGCGTGACCGCGCTGAGCTGGCCGGCGGCATTCCATTGCAGCAGCACATCGCGCGCCCAGCCGGTGGGCAGCAGCGCGTGTTCGGCGAAAAGAGCTTGGGTCATGGGTGTGATGTGATGCGGCCTTGGCGCACCACGGTGGGTTGAGGGTGTTGGCCCAGCCAGTAGGCCAGCTCGGCCACCTCGCCCAGGGGCCAAAGCACGAAGTTGGCGGGCTGATCCACGGCGATCTGGCCGTGGCTGTGTTGCAGGCCCAGGGCGCGCGCCGCATGGCGGGTGACGCCGGCCACGGCTTCGGGCACGGTCAGGCGGAACAGCGTGCAGGCCATGTTGAGCATGAGCAGCAGGCTCAGCGTGGGCGAGGTGCCGGGGTTGTGGTCGGTGGACACGGCCATGGGCACGCCAGCGGCGCGCAGCGCGGCAATCGGCGGCAGGTGGGTGTCGCGTAAAAAGTAGTAGGCGCCGGGCAGCAGCACGGCCACGGTGCCGGCCTGCTTCATGGCGGCAATGCCCGCATCGCTCAGGTGTTCGATGTGGTCGCACGACAGCGCACCGTAGCGCGCGGCAAGTGCCGAGCCACCCATGTCCGACAGTTGTTCGGCGTGCAGCTTGACCGGCAGGCTCAAGCGTTGTGCGGCACGGAAGACCTGCTCGGTCTCGGCCAGCGAAAAGCCGATGGTCTCGCAGAACACGTCCACCGCATCAATCAGGCCTTCGGCGGCCAAGGCCGGCATCATCTCGTGGCAGACCGTGTCGATGTAGGCTTGGCTGCGGCCCGCGTATTCCGGCGGCAGGGCGTGGGCGCCCAGGAAGGTGGTGCGTACCGTCACGCCAAAGTGTTCGCCCAGGCGGCGTGCCACGCGCAGTTGGGCGCGCTCGTGTTCGAGCGACAGGCCGTAGCCCGACTTGATCTCGATCGCGCACACGCCCTCGTTCAACAGGGCTTGCAGGCGCGGCGCGGCCAAGGCAAACAGCTCGTCTTCGCTGGCGGCGCGTGTGGCGCGCACGCTGGAAACGATGCCACCGCCCGCGCGCGCCACTTCTTCGTAGCTGGCGCCGGCCAGGCGCATGGCGAACTCGTTGGCGCGCTGGCCGCCGTAGACCAGGTGGGTGTGGCAGTCAATCAGGCCGGGCGTGACCAGGGCACCGTGGCCAGCGTGTTGTGGTCCTTGTGCGTGGGCGGCCGGCAGGGCGCGGCGCTCACCCACCCACACGATGTGCCCGTGCTGCACCACGATGGCGGCATCGTCCACGGCGGTCGAACCCTCACCGAGGGCTTCCGGAGCGAGTCGCAGATCGGTCCACACGCCGTCGGCGCTGGGCAGTTGGGCAAAAGGGGTCATGGTGTCGCGGGGTGGATGGCGACGGCCAGCAGGGCCGCGTCGGGTTCGGGGCAGGACAACGGCCAGGTCAGCGCTTCATCGCTCCACCACAGGCCCTCGCCCGGTGCCAGGGTGTGTTCGCCGGCCGACCAGGTGCCGCGCACCGCCATCAACAGGCCGGCTGGCGCTGCGGTGGTGGTGTCGCCACGGCAGACCCACACGCCGGCACGGCAGGCGGCGCGGCGGGTCATCACGTTGAAGTCGTGGCAGGCGCCGTCCAGCAGCGTGCCCATCACCGGCGCCTCGCCCGCGAAGGCAAAGGGCACCAGCGGGGTGTTCAGCGCGTGGTCGAATGTGAGGTCGGGGGCGCCATCGGTGCAGTGCAGGCGCACACCCGCGCCTTCCAGCAGCGTGATGATGCGATCGACACCCGCGAAGGCCGAGAACGGCCCATCGCTGGCGATGTGGGCGATGCTCACCCGCCAGTCGAAGGCGTCCATGCCCGCGCCTGGCGGCTGGCACACGATTTCGCGTGTGACGCCGCCACCGTTTTTCCACGGCGTGGCGGGCAGGGTGGATCGGTCGAAGCGGTGGAGGGCCATGTTCAGCGGATCATGGGCAACTTGAGGCCCTGTTTTTTCGCGGTTTCGATCGCGAGATCGTAGCCCGCATCCGCGTGGCGCATGACGCCCGAGCCGCAGTCGTTGACCAGCACGCGCGCCAGGCGCTCGGCGGCAGCGTCGGTGCCATCGGCCACGATGACCATGCCCGAGTGCTGCGAGTAACCCATGCCCACGCCACCGCCGTGGTGCAGGCTGACCCAGCTGGCGCCGCCCGCCGTGTTGAGCAGGGCGTTGAGCAACGGCCAGTCGCTCACGGCGTCGGTGCCATCTTTCATGGCCTCGGTCTCGCGGTTGGGGCTGGCCACCGAGCCGGTGTCCAGGTGGTCGCGGCCGATGACGATGGGGGCCTTGAGCTCGCCGTTTTTCACCATCTCGTTGAAAGCCAGGCCGGCCAAGTGGCGCTCGCCCAGGCCCAGCCAGCAGATGCGTGCGGGCAGGCCCTGGAAAGCGATGCGCTCGCGCGCCATGTCCAGCCAGCGGTGGGTGTGTTTGTTGTTCGGGAACAGCTCTTTGATCTTGGCGTCCGTCTTGTAGATGTCTTCCGGATCGCCCGACAGCGCCACCCAGCGGAACGGGCCTTTGCCCTCGCAGAACAGCGGGCGGATGTAGGCAGGAACGAAGCCGGGGAAGTCGAAGGCGTTTTTCACGCCCTGGTCAAACGCCACCTGGCGGATGTTGTTGCCGTAGTCCACCGTGGGGATGCCCATGGCCTGGAAGTCCAGCATGGCCTGCACGTGTTGCGCGCAGCCCTTCGCCGCTTCTTCGGTCAGGCGCTTGTGCTGCGACGGGTCTTGCTGCGCGGCCTTCCACTGCGCCACGGTCCAGCCCACCGGCAGGTAACCGTTGATGAGGTCGTGGGCCGAGGTCTGGTCGGTCACGAGGTCGGGCTTGATGCCACCGGCCTGGGCGCGCTTCACCAGTTCGGGCAACACCTCGGCGGCGTTGCCCAACAGGGCGATGGAGATGGCTTCCTTCTTGGCCGTGTGTTCCTTGATCAGCTCGATGGCGTGGTCGATGTCGCGCGCCTGCTTGTCCACATAGCGCGTGCGCAGGCGGAAGTCGATGCTGCTCTGCTGGCACTCGATGTTGAGCGACACCGCGCCGGCCAGTGTGGCGGCCAGCGGCTGCGCGCCTCCCATGCCACCCAGGCCGGCGGTGAGGATCCACTTGCCCGAGAGATCGTTGTTGTAGTGCTGGCGGCCGGCTTCGACAAAGGTCTCGAAGGTGCCCTGCACGATGCCCTGGCTGCCGATGTAAATCCAGCTGCCGGCCGTCATCTGGCCGTACATGAACAGGCCCTTGCGGTCCAGCTCATTGAAGTGTTCCCAGTTGGCCCACTTGGGCACCAGGTTGGAGTTGGCGATGAGCACACGCGGTGCGTTGCTGTGTGTTTTGAACACGCCCACCGGTTTGCCCGATTGCACCAGCAGCGACTCGTCGTCGTTCAGGTCTTTCAGCGAGGCCAAGATCTGGTCGAAACACGCCCAGTCGCGCGCAGCGCGACCAATGCCGCCGTACACCACGAGGTGCTGCGGGTTCTCGGCCACCTCGGGGTCGAGGTTGTTCTGGATCATGCGGTAGGCGGCTTCGGCAATCCAGTTCTTGCAGGTGAGCGTGCTGCCGCGGGGCGCGCGAATCACGCGGCTGGGGTCGAGGCGGGGATCGGTGTTGGTTGTCATGGTCGGCTCCTGGGTGAAGAGAAGTTTTCAGGCAATGGCAGGCAGTTCGGCGCGGGCGGCAGCGATCAGTGCGCCGCTGCGCACCATCTCGATGGCGGCCTGCATGTCGGGTTGGATGTGGCGGTCGTCGCTCAGGTGTGGCACCTGCGCGCGCAGCGCGGCGTGCACGGCGGCCAGCGGCGCGCTGGTCGTCAACGGCGCGTGGAAGTCGCAGCCCTGGGCGGCACACAGCCACTCGATGGCGATGACGGCCATGGCGTTTTCGGCCATGGGGGCCAGGCGGCGCGCGCCGTGGGCGGCCATGGACACGTGGTCTTCCTGGTTGGCCGAGGTGGGGATGGAGTCGACGCTGGCCGGGTAGGCGCGCTGCTTGTTTTCCGACACCAGGGCAGCGGCCGTCACCTGTGGGATCATGAAGCCCGAGTTCAGCCCCGGTTTGGGCGTGAGGAAGGCCGGCAGGCCCGAGAGCGCAGGGTCCACCAGCATGGCGATGCGGCGCTCGGCCAGCGAGCCGATTTCGCAGATGGCCATGGCGATCATGTCGGCCGCAAAGGCCACCGGTTCGGCGTGGAAGTTGCCGCCCGAAAGCGCTTCGCCGCCGTTGTCGGCACTGAAGATCAGCGGGTTGTCCGACACGCCATTGGCCTCGGTTTCCAGCAACGATGCAGCGTGGTGCAACACGTCCAGGCAGGCGCCCATCACCTGCGGCTGGCAGCGCAGGCAGTACGGGTCTTGCACGCGCTCGTCGCCCTTGAGGTGCGAGGCGCGGATGGCGCTGCCCAGCAACAACTGGCGCAAAGCTTCGGCGGTGGCGATCTGGCCCTTGTGTTTGCGCAAGGTGTGGATGCGCGGGTCAAACGGCGCGTCCGAGCCCTTGGCGGCGTCGGTGGCCAGGGCGCCCGTCAGCAGCGCCGACTGGAACAGGCGCTCGGCTTCGAACAGGCCGGCCAGCGCGTTGGCGGTGGAGAACTGCGTGCCGTTGAGCAAAGCCAGGCCTTCCTTGGGGCCGAGCACGGCGGGTGCCAGGCCGACGCTGGCCAGGGCCTGGATGGCGGGCAAGCGGCCCGTGGGCGTGTCGGCCTCGCCCACGCCGATCATCACCGCCGTCATGTGCGACAGCGGGGCCAGGTCGCCCGATGCGCCCACGGAGCCTTGCGCCGGCACCACCGGGATGACGCCACGCGCCAGCATGGCTTCGAGCAGGGCCAGCGTGGCTGGGCGGATGCCCGAAGCACCCTGGGCCAGGCTGGCCAGCTTGAGCGCCATCATCAGGCGGGTGACTGGCTGGGGTGTGGCCTCGCCCACGCCGGCGGCGTGCGAGAGCACGATGTTGCGCTGCAGGGTTTCCAGGTCGGCCGCTTCGATGCGCACGCTGGCCAGCTTGCCAAAACCGGTGTTGATGCCGTAGACCGGCTCGCCTCGCGCCACGATGCGCTCCACCGTGGCGGCGCTGGCGGCCACCGCTTCGGCGCAGGCCGGGTCCAGCCGCAAGTCGGCACCACGGTAGATGGCGCGCCAGTGCGCCAGGGGCACCTGGCCGGGTGTCAGCGTGAGCGGGGAAGTGGACATTGTTTGCTCCTGTATATACAAGTTAGTATCAGCCGAAATGGACGCCCGTGCAAGAGGGCAAATGTGTAAAACCGATCAGTGGTGGGTCAGGTGCTCACCGGGTTGCCGTCGGACTTGTAACGGCTGCCCAGCTGGTAGCGCGTGGCGGGGTGCAAACAGCGCACCAGGGTCACGGGCACACCGCGTGTCCAAGTGCGGCGCGTCAGCAGCAGGCAGGGCTGGGCGGCGTCCATTTGCAGGCGGGCCGCCTGTTCGGCGGTGGGCAGCACCGCATCCACAACGTGCTCGATCTCGTCGAAAGGCACGTTGCGCACCAGGTACTCCGAAGGCTGCTGCTGCTTGAAGTCTTGTTGCAGGTAGTCCGGCGCCACACGGGGGTTCACGTAGCGGTCTTCCAGCTGGATGGGCAGGCCATCCTCCATGTGCACACACACCGAATGGAAGACCGATTCGCCCGTGCGCACGTCCAGCGCGGTGGCCACGTCCAGGGTGGCCGCCACACGTTCCACCACCAGCATCTCGCAGCGGTAGTCGTGGCCACGTGCGCGGATCTCGCTCGCCAGGTTGGCGATCTGCAGCAGGGTGGACTGCGGCTTCTGTTCGGCCACAAAACTGCCCACACCGGCCACCCGCACGATGCGGCCCTGCTCCACCAACTCACGCAGCGCGCGGTTGACCGTCATGCGCGACATGCCGAACTGCGCCACCAGCTCGTGTTCCGAAGGCAGGCGGTCACCCGCGCGCAGCGAGCCGTCCTGGATCTTGCGCGAGATGTGGTCTTTGACCTGCTGGAACAGCGCCACGGATGAGGCCGGAGCCGCCTGGTTGGGGGCGGCGTGGCGCTTGGCGCGGGCGGGGTGAGCGGTGGGGCTTCGGGGCATGGCCACGGGTCAGTGTTCGGCGGCGGCCATCGACTCGGCGCGGATCTCTTCCGTCAGCCGCGCCTTGAGCGCCATGAACTCGGGCGAGGTTTTGATGGTGTAGTGGCGCGGGTGCGGAAAGTCCACCGCCAGCTCGGTCTTGATGCGGCCCGGCCGGGCGCTGAACACCGCCACGCGGTTGGCCATGAAGATGGCCTCGTCGATGTCGTGGGTGACGAACAGCACCGTCTTCTGTGCCGACTCCCAGATGCCGAGCAGCAGCTCTTGCATCAGCACGCGGGTCTGGTTGTCCAGCGCGCCAAAGGGCTCGTCGAGCAGCAGGATCTTGGGGTCGTTGGCCAGTGCCCGGGCTATCGCCGTGCGCTGTTGCATGCCGCCCGAGAGCTGCTTGGGAAAATGGTGCTCGAAACCGCGCAAGCCCACCTTGGCGATGAAGTAGTCGGTGCGTTCTTTCTGCTGCGCCTCGGGCAAACCGCGCTCGCGCAGGCCGAAGCGGATGTTCTGCTCGATGGTGAGCCAGGGGAACAGGGTGTAGCTCTGGAACACCATGCCCCGGTCGGCGCCCGGGCCGTCCACCGGCTGGCCGTCCAGCAGCACGCGGCCGGTGGTGGGGTGGTCGAGGCCGGCCACGATGCGCAGCATGGTGGACTTGCCACAGCCCGACGGGCCGAGGATGGTGACGAAGTCGTTCTCCCGCACCTCGAAATCGACCGGCGTGAGTGCCTGGGTCTTGGCGCCTTTGGGGCTGGTGAAGACGCGCGAGACGCCTTGAATGGACAACTTCGTGCTCACAGCGAACTCCAGGCAAACAGGCGGCGGTTCAAGGCCTTGAAGGCGAAATCGGAGATCAGGCCAATGAGGCCGATGACGATGATGCCGAAGATGATCTGGCCGGTGTTGAGCAGCGCCTGGCTGTCGGTGATCATGTGGCCGATGCCCGACGACGAGCCGATCAGCTCGGCCACGATGACGTAGGTCCAGGCCCAGCCCAGCACCAGGCGCAGGGTTTCGGCGACCTCGGGCGCGGCGCCCGGAATCAGCACGCGGCGCACGATGCCGGTGTTGTTGGCGCCCAGGGTGTAGGCGGCTTCCACCAAATCCTTGCGTGCAGCGCCCACGGTGACGGCCACCATCAGCACAATCTGGAAGACCGAACCGATGAAGATGACCAGCAGCTTTTGCAGTTCGCCCAGGCCGGCCCACAGAATCAGCAGCGGGATGAAGGCCGAAGCCGGCAGGTAGCGGCAGAAGGAGACGAAGGGCTCAAAAAAGGCCTCGACGCCTTTGTGTGCGCCCATGGCGATGCCCAGCGGCACGGCGACGATGGCGGCCAGGATGAAGCCGCCGAACACGCGCCACACGGTCATGCCGATGTCGTGGATGAAGTTGTATTCGGTGAACAGCAACCAGCCTTCCTGCGCCATGGTGATGGGGCTGGCCAGGAAGGTGGGTGACACATAGCCACCCAGCGTGGCAAAGGCCCAGACGGCGAAGAAGACGATAAAAAAGCCCAGGCCCAACATCCACTTGGACGAGGCGCTGACGGGCTCCAGCGGGGCCAGGCCACGCCGCCGGCGCGCGGCCGGGGCGGGCGGTGGCACCGCCACGGAGGTGGTGGTGCTCATGGTGCTCACTTGATGAAGCTGGTGTCAAGCATGGCGTCGAAGTTGTCCGGCATCTTGCGGATGACACCGGCTTCGAGCAGGATGGCGGCCGCGTCCTTCATGAAGGCCTGCAGTTCGCCCGCAAAGAACTTCTGATTGGCGGCTTTGTCTTGCCAGCGCAGGTAGGCCGAGGACTTGGCGAACTGCTCGCCCGATTGCTTGACGGCGGCACCCATGATCTCGTTGGCCTTGGCGGGCTCGGCCTTGATCATCTCCAGCGCATCGAAGTAGGCGTTGGCCAGGCCTTGAGCGGCCTTGGGGTTGGCCTTGAGCCACTCGGGCGCGCAGCCCACGGTGTCCATCACCATGGGGTAGTCCAGCGTGGTGGCCAGGATCTTGCCGGCTTGCGGGTTGGCGCGCACGGTGGACAGGTAGGGCTCGTAGGTCATGGCGGCGTCGTTCTGGCCGGTGACGAAGGCTTGTGCGGCCGGCTGCGGTTCCAGCGACACGGTCTTGACGTCTTTCATGCTCATGCCGTTTTTGCTCAGCATCCACGCCAGACCGAAATACGGGGCCGTGCCGGGCGCGCTGACCGCGATGGTTTTGCCCTTGAGGTCGGCAAACGATTTGACGTCGTTGCGCACCGCGATGCCATCGGCACCGTAGGATTTGTCGAGCTGGAAAATCTGCACGATGGGCACACCGTTGGTGTTCCAGGCCACGTGCGTTTCCACCGTGGTGGCCGCGCACTGGATGGCCTTGGAGGCCAGGGCCAGGTGGCGGTCCTTCTGCGGGATCATCTTCAGTTCGACGTCCAGGCCGTGCTTCTTGAACAGGCCGGCCTTGTCGGCCAGGGTCAGCGGGGCAAAACCGGTCCAACCCGACATGCCGAGCGCAATTTTGGTTTCCTGCGCCTGGGCGGCGGTGGACAGGGCGGCGGTGCAGGCCAGCAAGGCCGCGGTCTTCACGAGTGACGTGCGCATCAGAACATCCTTTGAAAAAAACACCGCCGGGGCGGCATGGAAACCTTCGCTCCCTGGGCAGGGCAAGTTTACCTGTCTATACAAGCGTGGGCAAACACAAAACCGGCCACCTGTTGCGTTGCTCTGAGTGAGACAAGCGCCACAGGCACCGGATGGGTGAATGCTGCACCGGTCCGGTGCGGGGCACATCCGGAGATGCACCATCTTGCTGTATAGACAGATCTATGTTAGCGAAGGTCAAACCCTACAGCAGCTTGTGTGCCAGGCTGTGCGACGTTCTCGGAAGTGGGCGTTTCAGCCCGGCAACCCACGGACCTGTGCAAACGGGGGGCGGATGGCACAGCAGACGCACCTCGGCGGCACACGGCGAGCCACACTGAAAATGTAAACGTGGCCTCACAATGGAGGCGCCTGGTCATCGAAGCGTTTGCTTCCCTTTATCGGAGTGCCCCATATGCAGACATTCGGCGGGCGAGCCGTGGTGCTTGTGATCCGACGCATTCTGGGCGGCGGCGGTGGTCGGCCGCTGGCTTCGGCGGTGCTGGCCTGTCTGGTGGTTTTGGGCCTGTACTCGGAGCTGCCAGACGGTGCGCGTGCGCCCCTGCCTGATGGTTTGCGTGTGGCGCTGGATGTTGCGGCGCACCCCCAAAACAGTTTGCGCGATGCGGTGTTCGACGCCTACCAGAAGGTGGCGCCGCGCCAACCCCAGAGCCAGCCCGTCACCGTGGTGGCCATCGATGAAAAAAGCCTGAGCGCGCTCGGCCAATGGCCTTGGCCGCGCGACCGCATGGCCGACCTCGTGCGTGCGGTCAACGAGCAAGAGGCGGCCGCCATCGGCCTGGGCGTCTACATGCCCGAAGCGGACCAGAACTCGCCCGATCGGCTGGCCGATCGCGTGCCACCCGATCGCCTGGCGCTGCGCGAGGCGTTGCGTGCCTTGCCCAGCAGCGACGCGGTGCTGGCCCAGGCCCTGGCGCAGGCACCTTCGGTGCTGGTGGCGGCCGGGTTCGAGTTTCCCTCCGGTGCCACCGTGGCCAACTTGCGTGCCGTGCCCATGCGCACCGTGGGGGGCGATCCGCGCAGCCACCTGCGCCACTTTCCGCACGTGCTCGCCAGCCTGCCGATGTTGCAGGCGGCCAGCCGTGGTCAAGCCCTGCTCAGTGTGGACGCCCACGGTGCGGGCCTGCGCCGCTTGCCGCTGGTGGCTTACGTGGGCGACCAGCTGGTGCCCGGGCTGGCCATGGAGATGTTCCGCGTGGCGTCCGGTTCGCCCCTGATCACGGTGGACACCGGTCCCCGAGGGGTGTCGTCGGTGCAGGTGGCCGATCTGCAGGCGCCGACCCAACCCGGGGGCGACTTCTACCTGCATTACGCCTCTCAGGCGGCGGGGTTGGCGCGCAACGTGTCGGCGGTGGATGTGTTGCGCGGTCAGGCAGACCCCGCCCTGTTCAGGCACAAACTGGTGCTCATCGGGTTGACCGGTTTTGGCCTGAGCGATGTGCATGTGACGCCTTTGGGCGAGCCGGTCCCCGGCATCGAAATCCAGGCGCAGGCCGTCGAGGCGCTGTTTGACGGTGTGTTCCTGGTCCGCCCCTGGTGGTTTGCCTGGATGGAGACCGGCTTGCTGGTCTTGCTCGGGGGGGGGCTGATCTGGCTGGTGCCCCGTCCCAACACCCGCTTGGCTTCGGTGATCAAAAGCCGTCCACAGGTGGCGTTTGGTTATGCCATCGGCGCCGCCGCCGTGTTGTTGGTCTTGGGGTTTGTGCTGTTTGTCGGGGCAGGCCTTTTGTTCGATGCCGCCAACCTGGCGGTCGGACTCGCGCTGGTGGTGGTTTTGCTGATCGGCAGCGCCATGACCAAAGGCCTGGGTGAGGCGCGTGCCAAACTGGCGCGGCTGGTGGACAACGGCATCGCCCTGGGGCGGGCCCAGACGCGCGAACTGCTGCTGCGGCGCACCCTGGAGGGTGCGCGCGAGATCGCCCGTTGCCAGGCGGCGACCCTGTTTTTGGTGAGCGACCGCGACACCCTGGCGTTTGGCCTGCGCACCCAAACCGACCCGTTGCCAATGCATGAGCTGCCCTTGCACGACCCGTTGACGGGCGAGCCGTGCCACAGCTACGTGGCCACCCATGTGGCCTTGACCGGCAAAAGTGTGGTGATCGATGACGTGCGCACCTACACCGCGTTGGACCTCTCCGGCACCCGCCGCTTCAGCGAGGCGTCGGGCCTGCAGGTCGTGTCCATGCTCAATGTGCCTTTGCGTGCGGACGACGGCCAAGTCATGGGCGTGATGCAGCTGCTCAACTGCCTCGACACCGCCACCGGCGAGCCCATTCCCTTCGACTCGGAGACCGTGGGTTTTGTGGAAGCGCTGGCGGCGCAGGCTGCGGTGGCGATTGAAAACAAGAACCTGTTGGAGGCGCAGCTGGCGCTGATGGATTCGATGATCAAGATCATCGCCGGCGCCATCGACACCAAAAGCCCCTACACCGGTGGCCATTGTGAGCGGGTGCCGGAGCTGGCCATGATGCTGGCCAAGGCCGCCTGCGAGGTCAAGGAGGGGCCGCTGGCGGATTTCGAGTTCAAGACCGACGAAGAATGGCGCGAGTTCCGCATTGGCGCCTGGCTGCACGATTGTGGCAAGGTGACCACCCCCGAATATGTGGTGGACAAAGCGACCAAACTGGAAACCATCTTCAACCGCATCCACGAGATCCGCACGCGGTTCGAAGTGCTGTTGCGCGACGCCCAGATCGAACGGCTGCAAGCGATTCACGAGCGCCAGGAGCCTGCGGACGAGGCGCAGGCGCGGTTCGAGGCGCGCCAGGCCCAGCTCATGGCCGACTTCGCCTTTGTGGCGGAATGCAACCTGGGTGGCGAGTTCATGGCGCCAGACAAGGTCGCGCGCCTGCGCGGCATCGCCGAGCACACCTGGTTGCGCCACTTCGATGACCGCCTGGGCCTGTCGCACGAAGAGCTCAAGCGCTTTGAGAGCATGCCGGTGCCGCCCTTGCCGGCGTGTGAGCACCTGTTGGCCGACAAACCCTGCCACCTGTTTGAACGCCCACCCAACAAGGCGCTCGACGCCAAGTACGGTTTCAAGCTCAAGGTGCCCGACCACCTCTACAACCACGGCGAATTGCACAACCTCGGCATCGGGCGCGGCACCCTGACCGATGAGGAGCGTTTCAAGATCAACGAACACGTGATCCAGACGATTGTGATGCTGGAACAAATGCCCCTGCCCAAAAACCTGAAGCGTGTGCCTGAGTACGCGGGCACCCACCACGAAACCCTGATCGGCACCGGCTACCCGCGCAAACTGGACGGAAAGGCGCTGTCGGTGCCTTCGCGCATCATGGCCATCGCCGATATTTTTGAGGCCCTCACCGCCAGCGACAGGCCCTACAAAAAAGCGAAAACCTTGTCGGAGTCGATCAAGATCCTGAGTTTCTTCAAGAAAGACCAGCACATCGATCCGGTGATCTTTGATCTGTTCCTGACCTCTGGCATCTACATGCGTTACGCCGAGCGGTTTCTGTCGCCTGAGCAGATCGACGAGGTGGACATTTCCGCGTTTGTGGGCTGAGGGCTTTGCGCGGCGGCCCGCTTTATTTCAGCCAGCCGCGCTTGCGGAAATACAGCATCGGCCCCACCGCAGAGGCCACCATCAGCACCAGCGCGGCCGGGTAGCCCCAGGTCTGGTTCAGCTCCGGCATGTACTGGAAGTTCATGCCGTAGATGCTGGCGATCAGCGTGGGCGGCAGCAGCGCCACGCTGGCCACCGAGAAGATCTTGATGATCTTGTTCTGGTTGATGTTGATGAAGCCGACGGTGGCATCCATCAGGAAGTTGATCTTGTCGAACAGGAAGGCGGTGTGGCTGTCGAGCGAGTCGAGGTCGCGCAGGATCTGGCGTGCGTCCTCAAACTGCTCGGCGCTCAGCATGCGGGTGCGCATCATGAAGCTGACCGCACGGCGCGTGTCCATCACGTTGCGGCGGATGCGCCCGCTCATGTCTTCGTGGCGGGCGATGGCGGCCAGCACTTCGCCGGCTTTGTTGTCGGTCACGTTGCCGGCCAGCACCTGGCGGCTCACGAGGTCGAGTTGGTCGTAGATGTCTTCCAGCGTGTCGGCACAGTACTCGGCGTCGGCGTCGAAGAGTTTGAGCAGCACTTCCTTGGCGTCTTCGATCAGCCCTGGCATGCGGCGCGCGCGCATGCGCAGCAGGCGGAACACCGGCACATCTTCGTCGTGGATGGAAAACAGCACGCCGTGGCCACGCAGCTCGGTGTTGTGCTGGTTGAGGATGAAGGCCACGCGCACCGCGCGCGGCTGCTCGTCGTCGTCGATCAGGAAGTCGGATCGGATGTGCAGTTCGCCGTTGTCTTCTTCAAAAAAACGGGCTGACTCCTCGATGTCCTCGTCCATCGCGTCGTCGGGGATGTTGAGGCCAAAGTGCTGGCGCACCCAGCGGCGCTCTTCGAGCGTGGGCGATTCCAGGTCGACCCAGATGGGTTTGAACTGGGCCAGTTCTTCCAGGGATTCGATCTCTTCCTGGAACAGGCGGCCATTGGCCAGGGTGAAGACGTTGAGCATGCGCGGGCTTCCGGTCGGGCGACGATGTACGGGGGCCACCCGGGGCCGGGTGGCGGTGGGGGCGGGGTGCTTTCAGCTGCCGCGCGCGGTGCCCACCGGCCTCATCGGGCTCGATGTCGGGTCAGTGCCGCGTGGCGGGAACTGAAAGCACACAACTGGGTGTGCTGTCCAAGGGGTGCTCCGTTCACAAAAACTGGCGCGATTATGGCACCGCGTCAAGTCGGTGGTGTGTCAAAAAACGCTTCCAGTTCGGCCCGGCGGGCATAGGCGTCCTGTTCGCCCAACGTGATCAGCGCCTGCACAAAGCCGGGTTCGAACAAGAGGTAGCTGGCCAGCGCCGCACCGCTGGCGCCCACGCCGCGCTGGGTGTTGAGGGCGCCCAGGCCCTCCAGGGTGTTGCGGGTGGCGGCGGGCAGCTCGCTCACGTGCCGCAGCGCGATCTCGTCGAGCGACTGCGTGGGCTGCATGGCCAGCACCTCCACCGGCCGGTAAGGCAGGGCCAGTGCCAGTTCGGGTGGCAGGCTGGCCAGGGTTTTGCTCACGCGCTGGGCCTGTTCCACATCGGTCATCAGGGTGTCGTGGAAGACGCTGGCCATGGCGTGGCCGGCGATGGTGCCGGCGGTGGGTTCGGCATCGGGCGCGCGCGCGCTGCCCGCCAAACCTGCCCGCTGTGGTTGGCCCACACCAATCACCAGCACCTTGCGTGCGCCCAGCTGGATGGTGGGCGACAAGGGCGAGAGCTGGCGCATGGAGCCGTCGCCGAAATACTCTTTGTGCCCATCCACCCACAGTGGCACAGCGGGAAACAGAAAAGGGATGGCGCTGGACGCCATGAGGTGTTCGATGGTCACCGGCTGGAAATCGGCGCGCCGGCCGGGGCGGTGCCAGGGCTCGGCCGGCAGGTTGGGGCCGGCCTGGCAGAAGGTCCAGTGTTCACCGCTGCTGTAGCTGGACGCCGTGACCGCCAGCGCTTGCAGCGCCTCGCTCTGCAAGGCGCGTTCGATGGCGCTGAGATCGATGGCGCGGTGCAAGGTGTCCACCAGCGGCAACGTGTCAAGCAGGGCGCGGTGGGCCCTCACCTGGCGCGCCAGCGTGAGCCCCGCCAGAAGGAAGTGGGTGCGCGACCAGCGTGGTGCGTCCAGGCGGTAGACTTGTGCCGACCGCAGCTGCAGCCAGAATGCGGCCAGTGCCGGCAGTGCGGCCCAGCCTTGTGCCACCTGGCTGGCGAGGTAGGTCGCGTTGAGGGCGCCGGCCGAGGTGCCCAGCAGCAACTGGAACGGAAAAACCTCGGTTGCGGTGGCCGGCTTCATGTGGGCGATGGCCCGCAGCACCCCCGCCTGGTAGGCGGTGCGCGCGCCGCCCCCCATCAAAACCAGTGCGGCGGCACCGCTGGCGCGCGGCGGGCGTGCCGGTGCCAACAGGTGCGATGCGATCAGCGTGTCCAGCGACATTGTTCGGTTCCGGCCGTTTGTATTTTTTGAACTTCACCCATGACGCCAGCCTTGTACAGCCGACGCCGTGAACTGGGCCTGCTGCTCACGTTGGCGGGCATCCAGTTCACCCACATCGTCGATTTCATGATCATGATGCCATTGGGGCCGCAGCTGACGCGGCTTTTTGGCATCAGCGACGCACAGTTCGGGCTGCTGGTGTCGTCTTACACCTTCGCTGCCGGTGTGTCTGGCCTGCTGGCGGCGGGCTACATCGACCGTTTTGACCGCAAGCGCCTGTTGTTGGTGTTGTACGGCGGCTTTGCACTGGCCACCCTGGCCTGTGGGCTGGCGCCCACGTTTGGCAGCCTGATGGTGGCACGCATTGCCGCAGGCGCCTTTGGTGGCGTGCTCACCGCGCTGGCGCACACCATCGTGGCCGACGTGGTTCCTTTCGAGCGGCGGGGCCGCGCTGCGGCGGTGGTGATGTCCGCGTTTTCGCTGGCCACGGTGGCCGGCGTGCCGGGCGGGCTGTGGCTGGCCGCGTGGGCCGGCTGGCACATGCCATTCATTGCCATCGCTTTGTTGTGTGCGGTTTTGGCGCTGGCGGCGGCGTGGAGCCTGCCGGCGCTGCGCCACCACCTGTCGGGCGGTGCCAGCCCCAGCGGCGTCTGGCGTGGCATGGGCGAGGTGTTGGCCGATGCCAACCACCGCCGGGCCTTCCTGTTTTCGGGTTTGTTGATGGCCACCGGCTTCACCACCATCCCCTACATCACCTTGTTCACCACCAGCAACGCTGGGCTGCAAGACCACCAGATCCCGTTGCTCTACCTGTTTGGCGGCATCGGGTCGTTGTTGACCGCGCGCTGGGTCGGGCGGTGGACCGACCGCCACGGCAAAGTGCGGGTGTTCGGGTGGCTGGCGCTGGCGGTGCTGGTGCCACTGCTGGGCATCGCCCTGGGACCGGCCGTCTGGGCCTGGGCCACCGACCAGCCGCTGGCGGCCCCCGTGCCGTTGCTGGCCCTGGTGGCGGTGGTGGTGTTGTCCACCGCGCAGTTTGTGGTCATGAGCGGACGCATGATTCCAGGCATGGCCATCCTGGCGTCGGCGGCCGATCCCGCACGGCGGGGCACCTTCATGGCTTTCAACGGCGCGGTGCAATCGGCTGCCATGGGGTTGGCGGCCTTGGTGGGTGGTTTCATCATCTCGCGCGACGACAACGGACTCCTGCGCCACTACTGGGTGGCGTCTTTGCTGGGGTGCGTTGCCAGTTTGGCCAGCATCTGGGTGGCCAAAGGGCTCAAGCTGCACACACAGCAGTCTGGCCCAAAGCCGGTGGCAGCGCAAGCAAAGGCCCCCTGACTTGCTCATGTTGCAGTGCGGGATTGCGCTGCAGCATCCGAGGGGGCATAGTGGTTGCACAGGATTTGTGTGGTCGCTGCCCTCAACCGGTGGCGGCCGTGTCAACCCAGAGCTAAGGAGGCTCTTTATGAACTTGACGATCAGCGGACATCACCTGGAAGTTACCCCGGCACTGCGCACCTACGTCACCAGCAAGCTCGATCGCATTTCAAGGCACTTCGACCAGGTGGTCGATATCAAAGTGCTGCTGACGGTGGACAAACTCAAGGAAAAGGATTTGCGCCAGCGCGCCGAATGCAACATCCATGTGAAAGGCCGTGATCTGTTTGCCGAAAGCTCTCACGCTGACCTGTACGCTGCCGTGGACGAACTGGCCGACAAGCTGGACCGCCAGGTGCTGCGTTACAAGGACAAGACCCAGGAGCACCACCACGAAGCCGCCAAACGGCTGATGTGATACCTGGGTAATGCTGCACTGCAACAAGCCGCTTGCCTTGTCAAGCGGCTTTTTTGTGGCCCACGTCTAGCCTAATCCCCCCAACTGGGCATAATTCGCGGTCCGAGAGGCCCCCGATGAACCGACTTTCCGCCATATTGCCCGCCGAACAGGTGCTGGTCCACGTCGATGCCACAAGCAAAAAACGTGCCTTTGAAGAGGCTGGCTTGCTGTTTGAAACCCAGCATGGTCTCAACCGTGCGCTGATCACCGACAGCCTGTTTGCCCGTGAGCGGCTGGGCTCGACCGGCCTGGGCCATGGCGTGGCCATCCCGCACGGCCGCATCAAAGGGCTCAAACAGCCCCTGGCGGCGGTGTTCCAGCTGCTCAACCCCATCGGGTTTGATGCGCCGGACGAGCTGCCCGTCACCTTGATGATCTTTTTGCTGGTGCCGGAAGCGGCCACCCAAAAACACCTCGAAATCCTGTCGGAAATTGCCGAGTTGTTGAGCGACAGCAGCCTGCGCGAGCAGATGAAGACCTCGGATCAGGCGGCGGCACTCCACGCCTTGATCGCCAACTGGCAATCGGCGCACGCGACCGCCTAAGCGGTCCACGTCCTTTTTTGCCCGCGCTGCCCGCATGAAGGCTGCCGTTGTCAGTGCCGATGTGCTGTTTGAGCAGCACCGCGAGTCGCTGCACTGGCAGTGGATTGCGGGGCAAATCGCTTCCGAACGACGATTCGACGAAGTCGCCGTCACCATGGCACGTTCGGGTGCCGATCTGGTGGGCTACCTCAACTACATCCATCCGTACCGGTTGCAGGTGCTGGGCGAACGCGAGGTGAGCTACCTCACCAACGCCACGCCGGAAGACTGCCGTCGCCGGGTGTCGCGCATTGTCACGCTGGAGCCGCCTGTGCTGGTAGTGGCCGACGGCCAGACCGCGCCCGATGCGCTGGTGTCGATGTGCGAACGGGCCCAGATTCCCCTGTTTGCCACCCATGAGTCGGCCGGATTTGTCATCGATGTGTTGCGCGCCTACCTGTCGCGGCACTTTGCCGAGCGGGTGTCCATGCACGGGGTGTTCATGGACATCCTGGGTGTGGGTGTGATGATCACCGGCGAGTCGGGCTTGGGCAAAAGCGAGTTGGGCCTGGAGCTGATCTCGCGTGGACACGGCCTGATCGCTGACGACGCGGTGGACCTGTACCGCACCAACCAGACCACCATTGAGGGCCGGTGCCCGGAGTTGCTGCAAAACCTGTTGGAGGTGCGTGGCATCGGCCTGCTGGACATCAAGGCCATCTTTGGCGAAACGTCCGTGCGCCGCAAGATGCGTCTCAAGCTCATCGTCCACCTGGTGCGGGCCGAGACCCTGGAGCGCGACTACGAGCGCCTGCCCCACGAGCCCATGTACCAGGATGTGCTGGGTGTGCCCGTGCGCAAATCGGTCATCCAGGTGGTGGCCGGGCGCAACATCGCTGTGCTGGTGGAAGCGGCGGTGCGCAACATGGTGCTGCAATTGCGCGGGATCGACACCTACCAGCAGTTTGTGCAGCGCCACCGCGACGCGATGAATCGCTAACCCCCACGCTCCCCACTTCGTGTGGTTCGCTGCCCCCCGAGGGGGCGCGGCCTTGCTTGGGGCGGCCCTGCGCTGCGGCCAAGCACCTCGCTGGCGCGCGCCAGCACCCGTTCTTTTTAGCGCTTCGACGCGCGGTGCGGGCAGTCGGTCTTGCTGCAGTTGGCGTAGAGGGACAACGCGTGTTCCTGCAGCACAAAGCCGCGCTGTTCGGCCACCGCATGCTGGCGGCGCTCGATTTCCGGGTCGAAAAACTCTTCTACCCGGCCACAGTCCAGGCACACCAGGTGGTCGTGGTGCTGGCCTTCATTGAGTTCGTAGACCGCTTTGCCCGACTCGAAATTGCTGCGCGTGAGCAAACCCGCTTGCTCGAACTGCATCAGCACCCGGTAGACGGTGGCCAGGCCAATGTCGGAGCGGTCGTCCAGCAGGACGCGGAACACGTCCTCGGCCGTCATGTGGCGTTGCTTGCTGGCCTGGAACACCTCCAGGATCTTCAGCCGGGGCAGGGTGGCCTTGAGACCGGTGCTTTTGAGTTCGTCGATGTTGGTCATGGCGTGGCGGGTCACCGGGCGAGGCAAACACCCTCTGTGGCTACAATGACCAATGATATCGCGCGCCCTTTGGCGCATGCCGTTTCCCCACCGTGTGTACGCCCATGTTGCCCATCCAACGTTCTGCTGTGGCGCGCCGCGCCAGCGCTGCTCTCACCCTCGTCCTGGTGCTGGGCCTGTCCGCCTGCGGCACCCTCCGTGATGCGGCCACCGGCATGTCCACGCTGGGTGGGCTGATCAAGCCCTACAAAATCGACGTGGTGCAGGGCAACGTCATCACCAAGGAGCAGGTGAGCGCGCTCAAGACGGGGATGACACGCGTGCAGACGAGGGACGTGCTGGGCACGCCGCTGTTGCAAAGCGTTTTCCACGCCAACCGCTGGGATTACGTGTTCACTTACCGCCGTGGCGGCAGCAGCGAAGCGGAGCAGACGCGCAAGTTGACGGTGTTTTTTGAGGGCAACAACCTCGTGCGCGTCGAGGCCGACGACATGCCCACCGAGTCAGAGTTCGTCGCTTCACTGGTGGTGCGTCCGGTCACGGGCAAGGAGCGCGCGATGGAGGCCAGCGAAGCCAGCCTCAAGGCGTTTGACGAGAGCAACCGCAAAGGCGCACCGCAGGCCACCCCCGAGCCTGCCAGCGCCCCGGCCGCAGCGCCCGCCAACAGCTACCCGCCGCTGGAGTCGGCCACCGGAGCCGCACGATGAACCACCACATCTGTATCGCCGGCGCCAGCGGTCGCATGGGCCGCATGTTGATCGAGGCCGTGCGCGCCAGCGACGACTGCAGCGTCACCGGCGCACTGGATTTGCCCACCAGCCCCGCTGTCGGCCAGGACGCCGCCGCTTACCTGGGCCAGACCACCGGCGCCTTGATCACCGGCGATGTGGCACAAGGTTTGGCCGGCAGCCAGTTCCTGATCGACTTCACCCGCCCCGAGGGCACGCTCAACCACCTGCGCGAATGCGCGCGGCTGGGCGTCAAGGTCGTCATCGGCACCACCGGCTTCACGGATGCGCAAAAGGCCGAGATCGCCGAATACGCCAAACAAACCGCCATCGTCATGGCGCCCAACATGAGTGTGGGCGTCAACGTCACCTTCAAGTTGCTGGAGATGGCGGCCAAGGCCCTGGCCACCGGCTACGACATCGAGGTCATCGAAGCCCACCACCGCCACAAGGTGGACGCACCCAGCGGCACCGCGCTGATGATGGGCGAGGTGATTGCCGGTGCCCTGGGGCGCGACCTCAAGGACTGTGCTGTGTACGCCCGCGAAGGCGTGACCGGTGAGCGTGACCCGTCCTCCATCGGTTTTGCCACCATACGTGGTGGCGACATCGTGGGCGATCACACCGTGCTGTTCGCCGGCACCGGTGAGCGCATCGAGATCACCCACAAGTCCAGCAGCCGAGCCACCTACGCGCAAGGCAGCCTGCGCGCGGTGCGTTTCCTGGCCGACAAAAAGACCGGCCTGTTCAACATGTTCGACGTGTTGGGCCTGAACTGACGCCTCCGCGCCGCCCATGAGCGCCCTGCAGTTGCTGGCCCAGGCCGACGCCATCGGGCGTGCCGTGGCCTTGCTGCTGCTGCTCATGTCGGTGGGCAGCTGGGTGGTGTTGCTGTGGAAGTTCTGGCTGCTGCGCCGCGCGGCGGCCGACCTCACGCTTGGCGTGTCGGTGTTCTGGCAATCGCCGACATTGGGCGATGCCTTGCCCCGCCTGCAGCAACTGGACCGCGAAGCGGTGCTGGCCCCCCTGGTGTTGGCAGCCCACCAGGTGGACACGGCCCGCCACGCGGTGGATGCCCCCACCACCCTCGCCGCCTCGGCCGATGTGTCGCACCAACTCACCCGCGTGCTGCGCCAGGCCCTGCACGCGGTGCTCAACCGCCTTCGCACCGGCCAGGTGCTGCTGGCCAGCGTGGGGGCCACCGCACCCTTCGTCGGTCTGCTGGGCACGGTCTGGGGCATCTTCAACGCACTGACTGGCATCGCCGACCAGGGCCAGGTGTCCATCGCCCAGGTGTCGGGTCCGGTGGGGGAGGCCTTGGTCATGACCGCTGCGGGCCTGTTTGTGGCGATACCGGCCGTGTTGGCCTACAACGTGCTCGGCCGGCGCATCGCGCGCATCGAGGCCGACTTGGAAGGCTTTGCGCGGGATTTGCGCGATCTTGTCGCCGAGGCTGCGAAATGAGCTTTGGACAGCTTGAACGCGACGGTTTCGACACCGCCGGCTCTACGCCCATGAGCGACATCAACGTCACGCCCCTGGTGGACGTGATGCTGGTGCTGCTGGTCATCTTCATGGTCACCGCGCCGCTGATGGTCAGCGGCCTCAAGATCGACCTGCCCCAGGCCCAGGCCACGGCGCCGGTCAAGACCGCAGGTTCGGTGTCCGTGGTGCTGGACCGCGAACTGCGCCTGTTCGTGGACGAACGCCTGGTGCCGGCCGATGCACTGGAGCGCCAACTCACCGAGATCGCCCGCACCGATCCCGACACCGAGGTGCTGCTGCGTGTGGACGCCACCGTGCCTTATGGTCGCGTGGCCGCGCTCATTGGCCAGGTGCAGTCGGCTGGTCTGTCACGCATCGGCTTCGTGGCCGAACCTGGCCCGACGCAGGCCACCGCCCGCTGAGCGCCTAAAATCCCAGCACGGCGGCCCCAGGCGGGCCGCGCCCCTTTTTTGGCCCCGCCCCCATGCAAGACAAATACACCCCGCAAGACGTGGAGCGCGCAGCCCACGCCCACTGGACGGCCACCGATGCCTACCGCGTGACCGAGGACGAGAACAAGAAGAAGTTCTACGCCTGCTCCATGCTGCCCTACCCCAGCGGCAAGCTGCACATGGGCCACGTGCGCAACTACACCATCAACGACATGCTCACGCGCCACCTGCGCATGAAGGGCCACAACGTCTTGATGCCCATGGGTTGGGACGCCTTCGGCCTGCCGGCCGAAAACGCGGCGCTCAAAAACAAGGTGCCACCGGCCAAGTGGACCTACGAAAACATCGCCTACATGAAGCAGCAGATGCAGGCGATGGGACTGGCCATCGACTGGTCGCGCGAGGTGGCCACCTGCTCGCCCGAGTACTACAAGTGGAACCAATGGCTGTTCCTCAAGATGCTGGAAAAAGGCATCGCCTACCGCAAGACCCAGGTCGTCAACTGGGACCCGGTGGACCAGACCGTGCTGGCCAACGAGCAGGTCATTGACGGGCGCGGCTGGCGCACCGGTGCGCTGGTGGAAAAGCGCGAGATCCCCGGCTACTACCTCAAGATCACCGACTACGCACAAGAGCTGCTGGACCACGTCCAGATGGGCAACGAGAAGGCCACGCTGACCGGCTGGCCCGACAAGGTGCGGCTGATGCAGGAGAACTGGATCGGCAAGAGCGAAGGTGTGCGTTTCGCCTTCACCCACGACATCCGCGATGCCGCGGGCGCACTGATCGGTGATGGCCGCATGTACGTGTTCACCACACGCGCCGACACCATCATGGGCGTGACCTTCTGCGCCGTGGCGCCCGAACACCCACTGGCCGCGCACGCCGCCGCCGGCAACCCCGCGTTGGCCGCCTTCATCGAGGAATGCAAGACCGGTGGCACCACCGAGGCCGAACTGGCCACGCAGGAAAAGAAGGGCATGCCCACGGGCCTGCAGGTCACGCACCCGCTGACCGGCGCGAAGGTCGACGTGTGGGTGGGCAACTACGTGCTCATGAGCTACGGCGACGGCGCCGTGATGGGCGTGCCCGCGCACGACGAACGCGACTTCGCGTTTGCACTCAAGTACCAGTTGCCCATCAAGCAAGTGGTGGCGGTGGAAGGCGAGACCTACAGCACCACCCAGTGGGCCGACTGGTACGGCGACAAACAACGCGGCGTGTGTGTCAACAGCGGCGTGCTCGACGGCCTGGCCTACAAGGCCGCCGTGGACAAGGTGGCCGAGTTGCTGGGCCCGCTGGGCGAGAAGAAAACCACCTGGCGCCTGCGCGACTGGGGCGTGAGCCGCCAGCGCTACTGGGGCACACCCATCCCCATCATCCACTGCGACGAACACGGCGCGGTGCCGGTGCCCGAGAAAGACCTGCCGGTGGTGCTGCCCGAGGACTGCGTGCCCGATGGCAGCGGCAACCCGCTGCACAAACACGAAGGCTTCCACGCCGGTGTCACCTGCCCCATCTGCGGCAAGTCGGCCAAGCGCGAGACCGACACCATGGACACCTTCGTGGATTCGTCCTGGTACTTCATGCGCTATTGCGACCCGACCAACGCCGACAAGATGGTGGCCGAAGGCGCAGACTATTGGATGCCGATGGACCAGTACATCGGCGGCATCGAACACGCCATCCTGCACCTGCTGTACGCGCGTTTCTGGACCAAGGTCATGCGCGACCTGGATCTGGTCAAGGTCGACGAGCCCTTCACCAAGCTGCTCACGCAGGGCATGGTGCTCAACCACATCTACAGCCGCCGCACCGACAAGGGCGCCAAGGAATACTTCTGGCCACACGATGTGGAGCATGTGCTGGACGAAGGCGGCAAGATCGTTGGCGCGAAGCTGAAGAATGCGGTCGGCGATCTGCCGGTGGGCACGCCCATCGACTACGAGGGCGTGGGCACCATGTCCAAGTCCAAGAACAACGGCGTCGATCCGCAGGACCTGATCGAGAAATACGGCGCCGACACCGCGCGCCTGTACACCATGTTCACCGCGCCGCCCGAGGCCACGCTGGAGTGGAACGACTCGGCCGTGGAGGGCAGCTACCGCTTCCTGCGCCGCGTCTGGAACCTGGGGGTCAAGCTGGGCCAAGCCGACTGGACCGCCGCCGCGCAATCGGCCGCCGGTGCCAAGAGCCTGGCCGATGTGGCCTTCGGTAAGGCCGCCAAGGCCCTGCGCCTGGAGATCCACACCGTGCTCAAGCAGGTGGACTACGACTACCAGCGCATGCAGTACAACACTGTGGTCTCCGGCACCATGAAGATGCTCAACGCCCTGGAGGATTTCAAGCAGTTCGACGACGCGGGCGCACAGGTCGCGGTGATCGAAGGCTTCGGCATCTTGCTGCGCGTGTTGTACCCAGCCACGCCTCACATTGCCCACGCCCTGTGGACCGAGCTGGGTTACGCCGGCACCCTGGGCGAGCTGCTGGACGCACCTTGGCCGCAGGTGGATCCGGGTGCCTTGGCGCAGGACGAGATCGAACTCGTGCTGCAAGTCAACGGCAAACACCGCGGCTCCGTGTTGGTGCCGGCTGGCGCCGACAAGGCCACCATCGAGGCCACCGCCCTGGCCAGCGAAGCGTTTGCCAAGGCCGCCAACGGCGCTCCGCCGAAGAAGGTGGTGGTGGTGCCCGGTCGCCTTGTCAACGTGGTGGTGTGACCATGGGCACACGCCGCGCTGTGGTGTTGGCTGGTGGTGTGACGCTGCTGGGGGGCTGCGGCTTCAAGCTGCGTCAGCCGCCCAAGCTGGCCTTTGAAACCATCCGCTCGCCTGGCAACTTTGCCACGCCGGTGGCACGCGAGCTGATGCGGGCCCTGGAGCAGGCGGGGGTGCGCGTGTTGCCACCCGAGCCACCGCGCCAGCCCGGCCTGCCACCGCCCGCCAGCGAACCGGTGGACGTGGTGATGGACGTGTTGGCCGACCAGCGCGAGCGCGCCGTGGTGGGCATCACCGCCACGGGCCAGGTGCGCGAGCTGCAGCTGCGCACACGCTTCCGTTTTCGCCTGCGCAGCGCCCAGGGCGCCGATCTCATCGAGGACAGCGAGCTGCTGCAGACGCGCGACATCAGCTTCACCGAAACCGCCGTGCTGGGCAAAGAGGCGGAAGAAGCGCTGATGTACAAGGACATGCAGACCGACATCGTCCAGCAGGTGCTGCGCCGCCTGAGCGTCGTCAAGCGTTGAACGCCACGGGCCGGGGTCACTCTCCCGCCACCACCACCCGGTTGCGCCCACCTTCCTTGGCCTGGTACATGGCCGTGTCGGCGGCTTTGAAGAGGGCGTCGGCGTCGGCATGGAGCACCGACAGCGTGGCCACGCCCACACTGACCGTGACCCGCAGCGGCGTGTCCAGGCCCGGTGCCGGCACCGGCATGTCCTGCATGGCCTTGCGTATGCGTTCCCCGGCGTAGCGCGCCTGAACCACGTCGGTGTCGGGCAGCAACACCACAAACTCTTCACCGCCGTAGCGCGCCAGCGTGTCGGCCGGGCGCAGCATGGCTTGTACCGCCATGCAGATGGCGATGAGCACGCGGTCGCCCACGTCGTGGCCGTGGGCATCGTTCACGCGTTTGAAGTGGTCGATGTCAAACAACAGGCAGGACAGCGGGTGGCCATAGCGGTGCGCGCGGGCGATCTCCAGTGCCGCCTGGTCCATCAGGTAGCGGCGGTTGCGTGCCCCCGTCAGGGGGTCTGTCGTGGACAGCAACTCCAGTTCGTGAGTACGCTCCTGCACCCGGTCTTCCAGCTCCTGGTTTTGGGTTTCGAGCGCATGCTTGGCGGCGAGCAATTCGTCTTGTGTGCGCTTGATGTCGGTGATGTCGTGCTGTACGCCGATGAAATGCGTCAACGCGCCGCGTTCGGAGAACACCGGTGCCAGTGTGAGCTGGTTCCAGTACAGCTCACCGTTTTTGCGGTAGTTGCGCAGGTTCACCTGCACCGACTCCGCTCGTTGCAGTGCCTGGCGCACCGCATGCAGGCCGGGCTGGTCGCGGTCGTGGGCACTCAGGAAGCGGCAGTTGTGGCCCAGCACCTCGTCGGCGCGGTAGCCGGTGCTGCTGAGGAATTTCTGGTTGACGTAGACGACGGGAAAATCGTCCACCTGCGCATCGGCAATGGCGATGCTGTCGTCCGACGCCTCCACCGCGCGCTGGAACAGACGCAAGGCGTTTTCGCGTTGCCGGGCTTCGAGCACGAAAGCACCCAGGCCCAGCGCGGACAACACCACCGCCAGCAGGAATTCCTGCAACTGCAGGTCGCTGCGAGGCAGGTTGCCACTGGCGTAGGGGCCTGATTCCGCCGCGGTCAGCACGATGGCGATGGCGGCTGTCCAGAGGCTGGCCCAGGCACCGCCGACCGTGCCGTGGCGCAAGGCCAGCCAGGCCACGGCGGGCAGCACCAGCACCACGCTCAGGGCCGGGCTGCCCAGACCCGTGCAGCGCTCGCCAAACACCAGCAGGTTGAGCACGATCAGCAACAGGGTTTCGGGCCACCAGCGCCAGCTGCGCAGCAGGTGCAGGTGTTCGCTCTTCAACTGTGACCCCCAGAGGTCCAGCAGCAAGGGCGTGAGCACCATCAGGCCCAACGCATCGCCCAACCACCACACCAGCCAGTGGCCCCACAGCCCCAGGCCCTCCGGATGTTGTGGGTGCAGCAGTGCCCCCAGCAGTGCCGACAGCCCGCTGGCCAGCCCCGCGCCCAGCACCACAAACCAGCCCACGTGGACCACCCGCTGCACAGAGAACACCCGCCCGCACAACCGCGTGATGGCGTAGGCGCCGACCAGGACTTCCAAAATGTTGGCGGTGGCAAAACCCAGCGCTTGCATCGGGCTGTAGGTGCCCCAGTCCACCAGCAGTTCCACGGGCACCATCAGGGCGGCAAAAAACCCCCATTGCCGCCGGGGCGACAACAGCAGGGCGGCCAGCACCACCGCGTTCGGTAGCCACAGCATGGCCGGTCCGCCCGGTGAGAGCGTGAAGCGCACCGACAACCAGCCTGTGGCGGCGTACAACACGCCCACCAGCAGCAGGCGCGCCCACAGCGCGTCCAGCCCCCAGAAGTGTGGGCGTGGGTTGCTGGCAGGCGTGAAGCCGTGGGTGGGCGGCAGCAGCGAGTCCATGGCGTGGCGGGGGGGAGGGGCCTGGAGCCCAAGCTTTGACAATTCGACTATAACGGGGGCTGACACTTTTGCCGCTTCATTTACCGTACCGGGTATGCCCAATCCGCTCGAAGCCTCCGCGTCCGCCCCCCCTGTGCATGGCGTGCCGCAGCCCCACAGCCCTGAGGAGCTGTGGCGCCTGTTGCAAAACCCCCAGTCCACGGCCCATGGCGCCCAGCACCTGGGCGATGCGCTGGTGCAAAGTGGCGTCATCACGGTGCGCCAACTGGCCGAAGCGCTGCAAACCCAGGTGGAGGAGCGCAAGCTGGGCGTGTACCGCCAACTGGGCCGTCAATTGCTGGACAAGGGCGTGCTCAGCGAAGCGCAACTGCGCCAGGTGATCGCCGGCTGGCTGGGCAATCGCGTGGTGGATGCCCGCCACTACCGTTTTGACCCCGAGGCCCTGGCCATGGTGCCACGCGCTGTGGCCGAGGCCGAGTCGGTGCTGCCCCTGTTGCGGCACGAAGACCTGCTGGTGGTGCTGATGGCGGACCCGCTGGACAAGCGCCTGCACGATGAATTGCGCTTCATGACGCAGATGCGCATCGTGCCCGTGCTGGCGGCGCCCGGCACCCTGATGCCGGCGCTGGAGCGTGCCTACCAGGCCAGCGCGGGCAGCCCCACACCCATCGGGGGCACCCGCATGGCCGCCAAAGATCTGGCCGTCAACCTGATGGCGGGCAGCGATGTCGGTGTGAGCGAACCCGATGGCGACATCGTCAGCGAGTCCGACAACACGCTGGTGCGCATGATCAACTCGCTGATCGAGGAAGCCATTGCACAGAAGGCCTCCGATATCCACATTGAAACGCGGCCAGCGCCCAAGACGGTGCGCATCCGCCTGCGCCTGGACGGCGAACTCAAGCGCTACCTGGAGGTGGAGTCGCGTTTTCGTTACGCGCTGGTGGCCCGTATCAAGATCATGGCGGGCATGGACATCTCCGAGCACCGCAAGCCGCAGGATGGCAAGATCGACTTCGCCCGTTTTGGTGGCAGCAAGACCGAGCTGCGCGTGGTCACCGTGCCCACCGTCAACGGCCTCGAAGACGTGGTGCTGCGTTTGCTGGCGGGCTCCAAGCCCATCCCGGTGGACGCCATCGGCCTGAACCCGCGCGACCTCACCCAACTGCAGCGCCTGGCGCAAAAACCCTACGGTCTCATCCTCGTGTGTGGCCCCACCGGCAGCGGCAAAACCACCACGCTGCACTCGCTGATCGCCGACATCAACACCGAGGGGCGCAAGATCTGGACCGCCGAGGACCCGATCGAAATCACCCAGGAGGGCCTGCGTCAGGTGCAGATGAACCCACGCATCGGCTGGACCTTTGCGGCCGCCATGCGCACCTTTTTGCGCGCCGACCCCGACGTCATCATGATCGGCGAAATGCGCGACGAAGAGACCGCGCGCATCGCCATCGAAGCCTCGCTCACCGGCCACCTGGTGTTGTCCACCCTGCACACCAACTCGGCGCCCGAGAGCGTGGGCCGACTGCTCGAAATTGGCCTCGACCCGTTCAACTTTTCCGACTCGCTCCTGGGCATCCTCGCGCAACGCTTGGTGCGCCGCCTGTGCAAGGCCTGTGTGACCGCCCGACCCGCCACGCAGGACGAACTGGAGGCCCTGGCGACCCAGTACCTGGAGAGCGTTCAGCACGTGGATGCGCGCGACGTGGCAGCGCAGATCGCGCGCTGGACCGAACAATATGGGCAGGACGATGGCCACGGCGGGCGTTACCTGCGCAGCTTCGTGAAAGGCGGCGCGGGTTGCACCGTCTGCGAAGGGCGCGGCCACAAAGGCCGCCTGGGCATCTACGAGCTGATGCTCAACGACGAAGACATCCGCCACCACATCCGCCGCCGTTCCTCGGCCACCGAGATCCGCGACACCGCGCTCAAGGCCGGCATGAAAACACTGCGACAAGACGGCATCGACAAGGTCATTCAAGGCTTGACCGATCTGCCCGAAGTCATCGCCGCGACGAACTTATGACCACCCCGTTGCTTGCCCGCTGCGCGTGGCCGCATCCCCCTCAAGGGGCGACACCAGCCGTCCGGCAGAGCCGGCCCGGCGGTGTCTCCCGGTTTGACCGCCGCTTGCGCCGCGCTCGCGCAGTGGGCCACTGACATGCTGCTCCAGGCCCTCACCACCGCGCGCGACCTGGGTCGCCTGCAGGACATCCTGGGCGTGTTGATCCGCCATGGTTTTGGCGACACGGTGCGCCGCCTGGGTTTGGCCGACGCGCTGGAAAAAGCCGGTCACGCCCTGCGGTGGGAACACGCCGCCGACCTGGCCCGGCTGCCGCCCCCCGTGCAGGTGCGGCTGGCGCTGGAGGAGCTGGGGCCCACCTTCGTCAAGCTCGGCCAGATCCTGGCCGGTCGCGCCGACCTGTTCGGGCCCGAGTGGATCGCCGAATTCGAGAAGCTGCACAGCCAGGTGCCCGCGCTGCCGCTGGACAGCCTGCGCCTGCAGCTGCGAGACGACCTCGGCGGTGAGCCCGAGGCCGTGTTCGCGCGATTTGACGCCGAGCCGCTGGCCGCCGCATCGATTGCCCAGGTGCACCGCGCGCAACTGCACGATGGCACCGAGGTGGTGGTCAAGATACGCCGCCCTGGCATCACCGACACCATCGAGGCCGACCTGCGCCTGCTGGAGCGCCTGGCCGCATTGGCCGAGGCCGAGCTGCCCGCGCTCAAGCCCTACCGGCCGCAGTTGCTGGTGCGCGAGTTCGCCCGTTCGTTGCGGCGCGAGCTGGACCTGGCCAACGAATGCCGCAACGCCGAGCGCATTGCCATCAACCTGGCGGCGCTGGAGCACATCGCCATTCCGCGTGTGCACTGGGCCCACACCGGTGCCTGCGTGAACGTGCAGGATTTTCTCGATGGCGTGCCCGGCCACCAGCTGGACCGCCTGACGCCCGAGGCCGGATTTGACCGCCAGCTGCTCGCGCGACGCGGTGCCGGCGCCGTGCTCAAGATGATCGTGGAGGACGGTTTTTTCCACGCCGATCCGCACCCCGGCAACGTGTTCTACCTGCCGGGCAACCGCATTGCCTTCATCGACTTCGGCATGGCTGGCCGCCTGAGCGAGCGCCGCCGCGACGACTTGCTGCAATTGCTGCTGGGCCTGGTGGAGCACCGTGCCCAGGCCGTGGCCGACGTGCTGCTGGACTGGGCGGGCGACACCCACGGCATCGACACCGCCCAGTTGGAGAGCGAGATCGAGGCCTTTGTGGACCAGTACCACGGCGTGTCGCTGGCCAAGCTCAGCCTGGGCCAGATGCTGGCCGATGTCACCACCATCCTGCGCGAACACAAGCTGGGCTTGCCGTCCGATCTGGCCCTGCTCATCAAGTCCTTCATCACGCTCGAAGGCATGGGCCGTGGGTTGGACCCCGGCTTCCACATGGCCACCGAAGCCCTGCCCTTGCTCAAACGTGTGCTGCGTGCGCGCTACCAGCCCAAGGCGCTGGCCAAGCGGGGCTGGTCGCTGTTGCGCCGCAGCCTGGGGGCTTTGGAGCAGATGCCCGACGACCTGGGGCGTCTGCTGCGCAATGCGCGGCGCGGCCGATTGCAGGTGGGCATCGAGCTGGCCCACCTCAAGCGTGTGGGCGACCAGATCGACCGCGCGGCCAACCGCCTGAGCATGGCGCTGGTGGTGGCCGCGCTCATCATCGGCTCGTCCATCGTGCTCACGGTGCAGGGTGGCCCCACGCTGTTTGGCCTGCCGGCTTTTGGCCTGATGGGTTTTGCGGGTGCTGTGGTGTTCGGCATCTGGTTGCTGCGAGCCATGGCGCGCAGCGGGCGGGACGATGGCGACCGCGACGGTTAGGCCTACTTGGTGTGGCCGGCAAAACGCTCCACGTCGCGTGTGGGGCCTGAAACGATCAGCAGGTCACCCGCTCGAACCGATGTCTGTGGCGTGGCGTGTTGAAAGTCTTCCTGCGCGCGTTTGACCCCCACCACCGTGACGCCGAAACGCTCGCGCACCATCGACTCGCTCAGGCGCTTGCCGTGGGTGGTGGCCGGTGCATGGATTTTGGCGATCGCAAAGCCGTCGTCGAATTCGATGTAGTCCACCATGCGGCCTGAAACCAGGTGTGCCACGCGTTCGCCCATGTCGGCTTCGGGGTAGACCACGTGGTGGGCGCCAATGCGCTGGGCGATGCGGCCGTGGTCTTCGGTCAAGGCCTTGATCCAGATGTCGGGAATCTCCAGCTCGGCCAAGGTCATCAAGGTCATCAGGCTGGCGGCCAGGTTGTCGCCGATGCCGATGATGGCGTGCTTGAAGTCCGCCACGCCAAGTTGGCGCATCACCATCACGTTGGTGGCGTCGGCCTGAACCACATGGGTCAGCCGGTCAGCCCACAGCTGCACGGGTTCGGCGTCGCTGTCGATGCCCATCACATCGTGGCCGAGGCTGACCAGCGATTGCGCGACCGCACCGCCGAAGCGGCCCAGGCCGATGACCACCACCGAGTCGCTGGCGGAAAACGAAAACTGCTCTGTGAACAACTTACCCAACAATTGGATGCTCCTCGGGATAGCGCCAGGGCATGCGCCGCTCACCCAATGCGAGCGACGTGGCCAGCGTGATCAGGCCCACGCGGCCGGCGTACATCAACACAATCAACACCGATTGCGCCAGCGCTGGCAGGTCTGCGGTGATGCCGGTGGACAGGCCGACCGTGCCGAACGCTGAGATCACCTCGAAGATGACCTTGTCCGTTGGCAAGTGGGTGGTGCTGAGCACAACAATCGTGGCGCCTGCCACCACGGCGCTGCCCAGCACCAGCACCGTGATGGCCTGGCGTTGTGCAGGCAGACACACGCGGCGGCCAAAGGCCTCGCAGTCGGGCCGGCCGCGCACCTCTGCCACGACCAGCAGCAACAGGATGGCGGCGGTGCTGATCTTGACGCCGCCGGCGGTGCCGGCGCTGCCACCACCGATGAACATCAGCAAAAAGTGCAAGGCCCAACTTTCGTGGGTCAATGCACCGATGTCCACCGCGTTGAAGCCGGCCGTGCGTGCAGACACGGACGCGAACACCGCATTGAGCAGCTTGTCCGCCGCTGGCATCGGCCCCAGGGTCTGCGGGTTGTTCCATTCAAAAACCAGCAGGCACCCAGCACCCACGACCCACAACAGCGCGCTGCCAGTGAGCGTGAGTTTGGTGTGTAGGGACCAGTGCAGGGGGTCGCGCCACCGCGCGCGCAGATCTTGCAGGACGGGAAATCCGATGCCACCGATGACGATGCCCAGTGCGACGGGCAGCAAGATCAGGGTGTCGCGGTTGTAGCGGGTCAGGCTGTCGCCGTGCAAGGAAAAACCGGCGTTGTTGAAGGCCGACACCGCATGGAACAGCCCACTCCATGCGGCCTCGCCCCAAGGCATGCCGTGGCCCAGGTGCAAGCGCAGCATCAGCCACACCGCCAAGGCGCCCTCACAGACGGCGGTCACAGCCAGCACCACACGTGCCACGCCAACCACGTCCCCCAAGCCTACGCTGTGGGTTTCGGCTTGGGTGAGCAAGCGGGTGCGCAAGCGCAGCGATCGGTTGACCATCAGGCCCAGCAGGGCGGCGGCGGTCATGAGCCCGAACCCGCCCATCTGGAACAGCAGCATCACCACCACCTGACCCAACGGTGACCAATAGGTGCCGGTGTCCACCACCGCCAGGCCGGTGACACACACGGCCGACACAGCGGTGAACAACGCGGTCAACCACGGTGCACTGATGCCCTCGGCGTTCGATGCCGGCAGTTTCAGCGCCACGGTGCCCACCGCGATCAGGGCCAGGAACAGCAAGGCGACCGTGCGGCTGGGGTGGGACAGTTGTTGATGGCGCATGCAGACAAAAAAACGCAGGTGGTGCCGGATTTTGGGTGGGACTATCGACGTTGCCGAGCCACTGGGTCGAATCTTTATAGGTTCTTGATGCGGCCCTGTGTTGTCCTGCCGACACCGGGCAGGTTCGCGTAAAGTTGCCTGGTGGCGACACCTCATTTGCACCCCCTGTCTGCAAAACCGATTGACGCGCGACTTCGTGTCGGCATGACCTACGCGGCCGCCCTCGGCATTTGCCTGGCGGCCGTGCTGTTGGCATTTCCCCTGGCGCAAGTGCTGGACATGGCCAGCCTGGTGCTGGTGTTCATGCTGGCGGTGGTGTTGGCCGGTGCGTGGCTGGGGCGCGGGCCTGCGGTGCTGGCTGCGGTGGCTTCGGTGCTGCTGTTCAACGTGGTGTTTGTGCCACCGCGCTTTTCGTTGCAGGTGGCCGACGAGCGCCTGCTGTTCACGCTGGCCGTGATGGGGTTGGTGGGCCTGATCGTGGGCCATTTGACCGCCTCGTTGCGCGCCCAAGCCCGCGCGGCGGCGGCGAGTGAGAACCTGGTCCGCAACCTGTACGAGATATCGCGGGCGCTGGGTCACGCGCTGTCGGTTGCTCAGGTGGACGACATTGCGCGGCGCAGTTTTTGGGACCAGATGGCCGTGCGTGCCACGCTCTGGATTTGCCACCCTGAGTGGCGGCAGGTGTCGCCCGAGCCGGCGCCGGCAGGGCTGGCACAGCGCGCGCTGCACCTGGCGGCGACGAAGCCCGCTGCGGGTGAGCCGGTGGAGCGATGGGGCGCGGGGGAGGCCCACGTCGTTCCCTTGCACGGCCCCATGGCCTTGCGTGGAGTGCTCGGTCTGCAGTGTGCGCAAACCATGGCCTGGGGTGACAACGAGCGCCAATGGGTGGCAGCGTGCGCCGCCCTGATCGGCAGCGCCCTGGAGCGCATCCACTACATCGACGTGGCGCGTGAGAACGCGGTGGATTTCGAGGGCGAGCGCCTGCGAAATGCCTTGCTGTCTGCCATCTCGCACGACTTGCGCACGCCACTGGCTTCCTTGGTTGGGCTGGCAGAGTCGCTGCAGCTGACGCGGCCGGCAATGACGCCGCAGCAAGACGACATCGCACGCGCCATCGCCGCGTCGGCCCGTCGCACGGCAGCGATGGCCAACAACCTGCTGGACCTGGCGCGTATGGAGTCGGGCACCGTGCGATTGAGCCGCGACTGGCTGCCCATGGAGGAGGTCATGGGTGCCGCGCTGGCGGCGGCGGGCAGCATGTTGGACCACCACCACACGGTGGTGGACGTGCCCGATGACCTGCCGCTTTTTCACCTGGACCCGGTGCTGATGGAGCGTGTGTTGGTCAACCTGCTGGAGAACGCGGCCAAGTACACGCCTGCGGGTTCAACCGTTACCCTGGCCGCCTGTGCCGGGCCTGATCACCTGAGTGTGTCGGTGAGCGACAACGGGCCGGGTTTGCCCACTGCGCGACCGGCCGACATGTTGCGCAAGTTCGAGCGGGGTGTGCGCGAGAGCGCCACGCCCGGCGTGGGCCTGGGGCTGGCGTTGTGCGGGGCCATCGTGCGGGCCCATGGTGGTCAGTTGAACGTCGCCAACCTGCCCAAGGCGGGCGTGCGCTTCGAGCTGGTGTTCCCTCGCACCCACCCGCCCGACCTGCCCCCCGAACCCGCCCTCAGCCGGGCAACGGAGAACCCATGAGCCAGGCGCTTGCCGAATCACCCGAGGGTGCGCGCGTGCTGGTGGTGGAGGACGAAGCCGACATCAGGCGTTTTGTTCGCCTGGCCTTGGTGATGCAAGGCCACGAGGTGATTGAAGCCAGCAACGTGGAGCGCGCGTTGATCGAAGCGGGGCTGCATCGCCCCGATCTGGTGGTCCTGGACCTGGGTTTGCCGGACGGCGATGGTGTGCGGTTTATCACGGCGTTTCGCACTTGGTCGTCATCGCCGGTGCTCGTGTTGTCGGCCCGCTCTGCAGAGGCCGACAAAGTTCGCGCGCTCGACGCCGGTGCCGACGACTACCTGGTCAAACCCTTTGGTGCGGCCGAGCTGCTGGCGCGCGCACGGGCGCACCTGCGCCGGCGTCGGCGGCACGCTGGGGGTGACGAGGCCGTGCTGCAGTTTGGCGACGTCGTCATGGACCGCGCACAGCGGCGGGTGACACGCGCAGGTGCCGTGGTGCACCTCACGCCCATGGAATATGGCTTGCTGCTCGCGCTCACTTCACACCCCGACCGGGTCATCACCCACCGGCATTTGCTGCAGGAGTTGTGGGGGCCCAGCCACGTGGCACACGCGCACTACGTGCGGGTGCACATGGGCAATCTGCGTAAAAAAATCGAGGTCGATCCATCGCGGCCCCGCTGGTTGCTGACCGAAACCGGTGTCGGCTACCGGTTTGTCAGCGCCGGGACCTGAGTTGGCACCGAGGTGGCCCCGAAGTGGCCGATCACGCTCGAATGGGTGGTGATAATGCCGCCATGCAAGTCCCCTCGGCCCAGATCGCCCCACACCTTCAGCGTGGCCTCAAGAGCCTGTACACGCTGTACGGCGACGAACCCCTGCAGCAACAAGAGTGCGCCGATGCCGTGCGCAGCGCGGCACGGGCGGCGGGCTACACCGACCGCAGTGTGTTCACCGTGGCCGGTGCCCATTTCGACTGGAGCGAGGTTTTGGCCGCTGGTGGCTCGCTCAGCCTGTTCGCCGACAAGCAGATCGTGGAGATCCGCATCCCATCGGGCAAACCGGGCAAGGACGGGTCGCAGGCCTTGCAGCAACTGGCCGAGGCCGCGCGTGGCAACGACAGCGTGCTGACGCTGGTGTTTTTGCCGCGCCTGGACAGCGCCACCCAGAAAGGCGCGTGGTTTGGTGCGCTGGACGCCAACGGCATCACCGTGCGCACCGACCCCATCGAACGTCAGGCCTTGCCGCAGTGGATTGCGCAGCGCCTGCAAGCCCAAGGCCAGCGTGTGCAGGCCAGCGAGGCCGGGCAGCGCACGCTGCAGTTTTTTGCCGACCGCGTGGAGGGCAACCTGCTCGCGGCGCACCAGGAAATCCAGAAACTGGGCCTGCTGTTTCCGCAAGGCGAGTTGTCGTTTGAGCAGGTGGAAAGCGCGGTGCTCAACGTGGCCCGTTACGACGCTTTCAAATTGGCCGAGGCGGTGCTGGGCGGGCAGTTGGGCCGTGCCCAGCGCATGCTCGACGGCTTGCAGGCCGAGGGCGAAGCGCCGGTGCTGGTGCACTGGGCCCTGGCCGACGACGTGCGCACGCTGCACCGCGTCAAGTTGGCCATGGCCGAGGGCAAACCTTTGCCGCTGGCCTTGCGCGAAAGCCGTGTCTGGGGCGCGAAGGAAAAACTCATGGAGCGCGCCCTGCCGCGCATCACGCCCGCGCAGGCGGCGGCGTTTGTGGTGGACGCCCACCGGGTGGACGGCATCGTCAAAGGCCTCAGGCAGGCCGACTGGCCCAGCGACCCGTGGCAGGCCTTGCACCGCCTGGCCATGGGCGTGTGCCGGGCTTGCGCAACGCGTTAAGGGTGCAACGCCCGTCTGAGCGCGTCGGCGCACAAGGCCACGGCTTCGTTGGCCTCGTCGATCACCCGGCCCATGGGCATGAAACCGTGGATTTGCCGCTCAAAGCTCAACAGCGTCGCACGGACGCCTGACTCGCTGAGCCGCTGCGCGTAGGCGATGCCTTCGTCGCGCAAGGGGTCGTAGCCGGCGGTGAGTACCAGCGCGGGTGGCAGTCCCGCCAGGTCGGGGTGGCGCAGCGGCGAGGCGCGCCAGTCGTTGTCCTGCGCCGGGTCGGCGATGTAGTGGTCGTGGAACCATGTCATGGTGTCGGCCGTCAGCAGGTAGCCCTGTGCGTTGCGCCGGTGCGAGTCGTGCGTGCGGTGTTGGTCGGTGGCCGGGTAAATCAGCAGTTGAAAGGCCAGTGGCACCTCGCCACGCAGCGTCAATGCCACCACCGCCGCCAGGTTGCCGCCCGCGCTGTCGCCGCCTACCGCCAGGCGGGTGGCGTCCAGCCCCAGCGCAGCGGCTTGGGCCGCCGCCCAGCGCGTGGCGGCGCAGGCGTCATCCACGGCGGCCGGGAAAGGGTGTTCCGGGCCCATCCGGTAGTCCACCGACACCACCACACAACCCGAGGCGATGGCCAGCTGCCGGCACAGGGTATCGTGGGTGTCCAGGTCGCCAATCACCCAGCCGCCGCCGTGGAAGTACACCAAGGCCGGGCGCAGGCCCGCGCCGTTGCCGTGGCGGTACAAGCGCAGCGCAATGGGGCCGTGAGGGCCGTCGGCCACCAGCGCCTGCACGGTGTCGATGGGGGGTGGCTCGGGCTGGGTGATGTGGCGACGTTCGCGGTAGAAGCGGCGGGCCTCGTCCACGCTCAAGGTGTGGGTGGGCGGCACGCCACGTTCGATGATGAGGTCGAGCAGGGCGCGGGCTTGGGGGTGCAGCATGGGGCCTCCAGGAATGGTTCAAAACATCAGGCTGTCGAGCGCACGCCGAACGCCTGGCTCGGGGCTGCTGAGTGCTTGAACGCCCATGTCAGCCAACCTGATGGCGGCTGCTGCCATGGACGCCTGGGCCAGCACCACCGTGTCCGAAACCGAGGCAACACCTCGAACGGCTTCCACAATGGCGTCGATGTAGGCACTTTGATCGTCTCTCAAGAAGTGAGGCCAAGCTGAATCGACCACCAGCGATTCGAGTGCCACGGGCATGCCTATCCGTTGAGCAGAGTCTTCAATCAGCGCCCGTGTGGGCGCCACCGTGCTTGGTAATGCAGCCACCAACCACAGTCGGGTGCCGCTGCGCGCGGCGTGGTCCGCCATCGCGCGGTCCACGCGCTGTGCCAGAAACTGTCCTCCCGTCACGGTGGTCTCAGCGGCAGCGCCAATGCTGGAACAGGTGCACACAACGACCTGGGCGCCCGACGTCGCTGCGCTGCGCATCGCTTCTTGCACTTGCTGCACCAACGCTGGATCATCCGGACCGTAAACCCGGGCATAGTCCAGCAGGTCTTCTCGCACGTGATGCGCCACACGCACACCTGGTGCGACCCTTTGTACCAACGCTTCGAACGTGGGCACATGTGACGGAGAGGTGTGCAGAAAGGCCAGGTTGTTGGGCGGTGTCATGGTTGAGCAGTTGGAGGCGGTGTACGTTGAAGGCTTATCGCAGTGCAATCATTGTCGGTGCGTGGAGCGTGTATAGGCACCCTGGGTCTGCAGAGCGTAGATTTGGTCAGTGCTTGAACGTGTCATGGGCATGACCCAGTGGGCGGTGCGAAAATGTCGTCATGAACGCGATGAATGTCCCCGAACTGATGCAGACCCTGGGCGTGCAGGCCCGCCGCGCCGCTTTCGAGATGGCACGTGCCCCGGCCGCGCGCAAGCGCGATGCGTTGCTGGCCTTGGCCCGCCTGCTGCGCGCCAACGTGGACGCCCTGCAGGTGGACAACGCCAAGGATCTGGAACGTGCCCGTGCCAACGGCCTGAGCGAGCCCATGGTGGACCGCCTGAAACTCACGCCCAAGGTGCTGGAAACCTGCGCCGAAGGCTGCGAGCAGCTCGCCGCCATGGCCGACATCATTGGCGAAATCATCGGCATGAAGCAGCAGCCCAGCGGCATCCGCGTGGGCCAGATGCGTGTGCCCATCGGGGTCTTCGGCATGATTTACGAGAGCCGGCCCAACGTCACTATCGAGGCCGCCAGCCTGTCCATCAAGAGCGGCAACGCCTGCATTCTGCGCGGTGGCTCTGAGGCCATCGACAGCAACCGCGCCCTGGCCAAGCTGGTGCAACAGGCCCTGACCGAGGCCGGCCTGCCGGTGGACGCGGTGCAGCTGGTGCCCACCACCGACCGCGCTGCCGTGGGCCAGCTCATCACCATGCCTGCCTATGTGGACGTGATCATCCCGCGTGGTGGCAAGGGCCTGATCGAGCGCATCAGCGCCGAGGCCAAGGTGCCCGTGATCAAGCACCTGGATGGCAATTGCCACACCTACGTAGACGACCCTTGCGACATCGCCATGGCGGTGAAGGTGGCCGACAACGCCAAAACGAACAAGTACAGCCCCTGCAACGCCAGCGAAGGTCTGTTGGTGGCGCGTGGTGTGGCGGCCGATTTTCTGCCGCGCATTGGTGCCATCTACGCACAAAAAGGCGTGGAAATGCGTTGCTGTCCCGAGGCCAAGGCGCTGCTGGTGGCTGTGCCCGGCGCGCAGGTGAAAGATGCGACCGAGCAGGACTGGTTTGAGGAGTACCTGGCGCCCATCATCAGCATCAAGGTGGTGGCCGGCGTGGACGAGGCCATTGCCCACATCAACCGCTACAGCAGCCACCACACCGACGCCATCCTGACCACCGACCACATGCACGCCCAGCGCTTTTTGCGCGAGGTGGATTCGGCCAGCGTCATGGTCAACGCCAGCACGCGTTTTGCCGATGGTTTTGAGTACGGTTTGGGTGCGGAAATTGGCATCAGCACCGACAAATTCCACGCGCGTGGGCCGGTGGGCATCGAAGGCCTGACCTCGCTGAAGTACGTGGTGCTGGGCGAAGGCGAAGTGCGAGGCTGAGGCGCTGTGGCCAGCCCGGTGGTGGGCGAAACGGGCTGCCATGCCTTCCCGACGCCACCGGGTGTGTCCCGGCTGTGTCCATGGCAGCCCGCCCGTTTTCCCTGAATGTTCTGCTGACCCTCTGTGGGGCCTGAACCGTCGGCTGCTCTGTGGCGCCGTGTTGGTTGTTCGCTCCCTGATCGCTGCGTTCTCTGACGCTTGGGCTCCCTGGCAGTTTGGACGGGTGGTGTTGCGCCTCCCCGGATCGGATGCATGGCACCGATCCCGCAACAGTCACCCGTCCCCTGTCTTCTTCTTGTCTCGCCGTGTGGCGCCTCCCTGTGACGCTGACCGACTTGTTTCTCCCCCTGTACCGGTCCATCGCTTCGTGGTGGCGATGTGTGTCCCGGTGAGATGAAGTGTGGCCTCAAAGGTAAAAACAAACTTCCGCTCTTGTGACATTTGTGTCAGATGCTGGAAAGTTTTTTACCGATGCCTTGTCACCTTGTTGCGGGCCCAACTGTAGTCAAAAAGTGCATACAAGATGCTCGGAGAAATGGGGAGAGGGCCATTCCTTAGATAAAAAATGCGGAATTTGTAACTAAGGTGACTTTTCGGTCAGAATGGGGGTGAGATCGGGTTGACACACGGCGGACTGGCCGAGCACCCGTCAAAAGCCTTCAGCACCATGAACCCCAACGATGCCGCCTTGTCGCCTTTTGGCGTGAGGACCAACGGTCCCACCATCCACGACTTCCCCGAGGAGGCGCGTGCGTTTCTGCGCGACAACGGTCAGATGCGGGTGTACCAGCGGGGCGAAACGGTGCAGCGCACCCGGGTGCCGCTGACCGCGGCGGCCTGGCTGCAAAAAGGCCGCTTGCGCACCGTTGTGTACCAGCCCGACGGTTCGGAGCATGCCCGAGGGTGGGTCATGACCGAGGAGCTGTTTGGCCTCTTCAATATACTGCTGCCCGATTGCCCCGCGCTCAACCACCTGGTGGTGGACACGGACGAGGCGCACGTCCTGCATTTTTCGCGTGACCTCCTGCTTGACATGATGCACCGCTTCCCCGACGCCCGGTGGGGGGTGTCGGTGGCGCTGAGCCGGCGCATCGAGCAGATGTACGACTTCATCGACGTCACCGGTCCGGGCTTGCTGGAAGACAAACTTCGCGCCTTGCTGGTGTGGTGGTCGAGCCACTATTCTGTGCCCGCACGCGACGGCAGCGTGGAGCTGTGGGTCACACAAAACGACTTGGCCAATGGCGTGGGTGCCTCCCGCCAGCGCGTGCAGATGGAACTGAAGGCCATGCGCGACCGAGGCGAGCTGGACGTGGCGTACCGCAAGATCGTTTTGCGACCGCGTTTTTTTGAGCAACTTCAGGCGACCCAGGGCTGATTGACGATGAACGACCCGAGTGGCGCTTTTTCTCCCTTCGGCATCAAAACGGTGGGCTTCACCGTGCACGACCTGCCGCCCGAGGCACGCCACCTGCTGCAGACGCGTGGCACAAGGCGGCGTTACCGCCGGGGTGAGGAGGTGCAGCGCCGCGGGGTGGTGCCGGCGCATGCCTCATGGCTGTTGAGCGGGCGTTTGCACTGCATGGCGGCGCATCCCGACGGGGCCGAATTGCACGGCGGCTGGATCATGGCGCAAGAGATTTTTGGCATCAACAACTTGATGTTGAACCGCAGTTCACGCATGACCATCCGCGTTGACACACCCGACTGCGAGGTGCTGCATTTTCCGCTGGAGGTTTTGCGCGAGATGGTCATGACCCTGCCCGAGGCCGGCGTGGGCGTGGCCGTGGGCTTGAGCAAACGGCTGCGTCAGCAGTTCGACATCATCGAGGTGGTGGGCCAGCGCACCCTGGCCGGCAAGTTGCGGTCGGTGTTGCGTTGGTGGAGCACCCACCACGGCATCCCTGCGCGCGATGGCAGTGTGGAGCTGTGGGTGGGGCAAGGTGATTTGGCCACGGGTGTGGGTGCCTCCAGGCAGCGTGTGCACGAAGAGTTGAAGCACTTGCGTCAGAGCGGCGACATTGAGCTGGCGTACCGCAAGGTGATCCTGTACCCGCGGTTTTTTGAACACCTCGATTCGCCCGCTGCTCCCGACTGAGGCCCCCAAAAGCAGTTCAGGCGGGGTGTGTTGCGCCTCCCCGGATCTCTCGATCCCGCAACACACACCCGCCTTCCTGTCTTCTCGTCGTCGCTCTGTGGCGCCTCTCCCTTTTTCGCTCCCTCTGTTCTTCTGCTGACTTTTTGTTATTGCTCCCTGCTGAGTCCGTACTGTGCCGGGGAATGTCACGAAAGAAATCCACAACCGTGACATTTCCGTCAGATACCGTCAGCTTGGGTTCAGACGGGGTTTTCGCACCGTCAAGCATCCGCTGAGGACGCTGGCGGGATAATCCTGCCCCATGAACCCCAAGCAGCGTGTGGTCGTCGGCCTGTCCGGCGGCGTGGATTCGGCCGTGAGCGCCCATTTGCTCAAGCAGCAAGGCCATGAGGTCATCGGCATCTTCATGAAGAACTGGGAAGACGATGACGATGGCGAGTACTGCTCGTCCAACATCGACTTTGTGGACGCCGCCAGCGTGGCCGACGTGATTGGCATCGAGATCGAGCACGTCAACTTCGCGGCCGAATACAAGGACCGCGTGTTCGCCGAGTTCCTGCGCGAATATTCGGCTGGCCGCACACCCAACCCCGACATCCTGTGCAACGCCGAGATCAAGTTCAAGGCCTTTCTCGACCACGCCATGCGCCTGGGTGCCGAGAAAATCGCCACGGGCCACTACGCACGCGTGCGCGAGCACGGGGGCGCTTTTCAGTTGCTCAAGGGCCTCGATCCTTCCAAGGACCAGAGCTATTTTCTGCACCGCCTCAACCAAGCGCAGCTGAGCAAGACCCTGTTTCCCGTGGGTGAACTGCACAAGACCGAGGTGCGCCGCATCGCGGCCGAGATTGGCCTGCCCAACGCCAAGAAGAAGGACAGCACCGGCATTTGTTTCATCGGCGAGCGGCCCTTTCGCGACTTCCTCAACCGCTACATCGCCAAAGAGCCCGGCCCCATCAAGGACGACAAGGGCCGCACCATCGGTCAGCACCAGGGCCTGAGCTTCTACACCCTGGGCCAGCGCCAGGGCTTGGGCATTGGTGGCGTGAAGGAGAAAGGCGCACAGCGTGGCGGTGGTGAACACGCGCCCTGGTTTGTGGCGCGCAAAGACGTGGCCAAGAACACGCTGTGGGTGGTGCAAGGCCACGACCACCCGTGGCTGTTGTCGCCCACCCTGCGGGCGCAGGACGCGAGTTGGGTGGCGGGCGTGCCGCCAGCGGCTGGCAATATCGCCGCCAAAACGCGTTACCGGCAGAGCGATGCGCCGTGCCGATTTGCGCCCGAGGGCGAGCGGGGTTTTCGGCTGGATTTCAGCGAGGCCCAATGGGCGGTCACACCGGGCCAGTCGGCCGTGTTGTACGACGGCGAGGTGTGTTTGGGCGGTGGTGTCATCGACACCGAGGCGGCCGACTTCGCTTGACGGCTCAGCCGCTCAAGCCGCCAGGCTCACCCGGTCGCGGCCACTTTCCTTGGCTTGGTACAGCGCCTTGTCGGCACGGGCGATCCAGGCGGTCGCGTCTTCGCCGTGCTGCTGTGTGGCCACACCGGCCGACAGCGTGAGCGTGAGCACCACCTCGTTGGTCTGCTTGTGGCGAATTTTGAGTGCCTTGGTGCGCAGGCGCACGCGCTCGGCCACTTCCTTCGCCAGTGCCGGTGTGGCGTGTGGCAACAAAATGGCGAACTCCTCGCCACCATACCGTGCCACCGTGCTGCCGGCCTCGCCCACCGACAGCCTGAGCAATTCGCCCAGGGCGCTGAGCACGCGGTCGCCCATCAGGTGGCCGTGGCCGTCGTTGATGGCCTTGAAGTGATCGATGTCCAGCATTACCAGCGCGTGTTGGGTGCCGGCGTTGGGCGGGGTGCGCAGCAACTGGCCCATCTTGTGGTCCAGCCCTTTGCGGTTGAGCACGCGGGTGAGCGCGTCCATAAACACGTCTTCCCGGGCGCGCTGCAGGTCGGTGCGCAACTGCTCGATCTCGCGCTGACTGGCGGCGACCTGCGCCTGCAGCGCGGCCGCCGAGCTGCGCATCGCCTCGGTCTGCTGCAGCGCCTGGCCCAGGTGCAGGCCCAGGCGCTCGGTGCCGCTGGATTGCAGCGCCTGCGACAGGCCGGCCAGGTGTTGTGTGAAGTCGCCCGCCTCGTTGCCGGTGCGCGCCGCGCTCTCCGACATGCCCGTCATCACCCGCTGCATGTCGCCACTGATGCGCTCCATGGTCTTGTCGTCGATGCCGGCGATGTGTTCGCGGTACAGGCGCACCATGGTGTTGTCGCTCAGGCGCGCTTCGGTGCGGGTGAAGTGGTCAAAGGCCTGGTTCAGGCGGCCGTTGATGCCAGCGACGTATTCGTAACACACGGCGTAGGTGACCGGGTTGAAAGCGGCGCTGTGCTGGTTCATCAGTGCCAGCACGGCACGCAGCAGTTCGGCGCTTTTTTCCTTGGATTCGGTGTAGAGCATGTCTCGGGCAAACCAGGTGGGTCAAAAGGCAAACAAAACGAACAACAGGCGAAAAAAAACCCGCCGAGGCGGGTCACCCGTCAGAACGGGATGTCGTCGTCCATGTCTTCAAAACCGCTGCTGGCCGGTGCCGGCCGGGCAGCGGGTTGGCGGGGTGCGGCAGTGGGCGCGGCCGCACGCGGTACAGCCGTCGGGCGGCTGTAGCCACCACCACCACCGCCCTCGTCACCGGGGCCACCCATGCCTTCACGGCCGCCCAGCAACTGCATTTCGGTGGCGATGATGTCCACCGTGTTCTTCTCCACGCCGGTGGCCTTGTCCACGTAGGTGCCGTATTTGAGCCGGCCTTCAACGTAAATGGGGCGGCCCTTTTTGACGTATTCGCCGGCGATCTCGGCCAGGCGGTCGTAGAACGTGACGCGGTGCCACTGCGTGTCTTCCACCGTTTCGCCGGTGTTGCGGTCCTTGCGGCGGCTGGAGGTGGCCACACTCACGTTGGCCACGGCCTGGCCCGAGGGCAGGTAGCGAATTTCGGGGTCGCGGCCGCAGTTGCCGACGAGGATGACTTTGTTGACGGATGCCATGAGTGGAATGCCCTGATGTGAGTACCGAGATTGTGCCGCAAGTGGCTTGGCCTGGCGCTGATGGCTGGTCAGCCGAGGTGGGCCAAGTGATTGGTGGCGGCGCGCGCCAGCGCCTCGTCGAAGGTGGCCAAGGGGCAGCGCAGCTCGGCGGCCAGCCACAGGTAGGCGGCGTCGTAGGCGCTCAGGCCGTAGCGCTTGGCCAGATCGACCACTTGCACCGGGTCCGTGGCGTGCAGTTCGATGTCCAGCTCGGCGGCGATGGTCAGGCCGGTGAGCGCGTGGGTCTCGCCGCGCCGGTGTTTTTTGAGGGCCACACTGGCGATTTCGCTGCTCAGCAAATGGGGTGCGTGCAGATTGCGGCCGTCAAACCGGCCCTGCGCCGCTTCAAACCAGGGTTCGCGGAACACCAGGCCAGCCACGGCGCTGCAGTCCACCACCAGCGGTGGGCGCTCCAGGTAGCTCGGCGGCGGCTCGGCCACAAACAGCGGGGCGAGCGCGGTCATCGGCTGTCGCGGTCTTCGCGGATGAGGGCCAGGCTGGAGGCCTGCTCGGCGATGGGCTGCGGGTGGCGGGCCCGCAGTTCCGCGCTCACCTGTTCAATGGTTTTCCAGCCCCGGCGCACCGTGCCCAGGCCACCTGCCGGGGTTGTACGGCGCAACACGGCGCCCGAGGTGGGGCGCACGCCGACCTCGTGCACCGCCTGCTCCAGCAAGGCCATCAGTTCGCCTTGGAGCGAGCGGTGGTTGCGCGCAGCCCGTTGGCGCAGGGCGTTGGCCCAGTCGTCGGGCACGTCTTTGATGGAAAGATGAGGCATTTTGAAGCCATTTCAGATGTGGTTTCATTTTGAATTCGTTGTGGCGCATATTCAAGCGCCGCAGGCTGGGAACTACACTGCAGCCGATGAAAGGCGAGCCCGATTTCCTGCAAAACCTGCGCAACGAGATGGGCGATGGCCGCCAGTGGCTGGACCGCGCCGTTGTGATCACCTTTGCGGTGCTGGCCGGGCTGGCGGTGGTGGGCTTTACCCTGTTGGCCGATGCCGCATTTGAGTGGTTTGACGCCTTGCGAAGCGCCGCCTGGTGGGCGCCGTTGCTGTGGACGCCCGCTGTCACCGCGCTGGTCGTGTGGGCCGTGCGGCGCTGGGCCCCGGCGGCGGCGGGCTCGGGCGTGCCACAGGTGATGTGTGCGTTGGCGCCCGAGGTGCCGGCCACCTCGCGCGGGCGGTTTGTGTCGCTGCGCATCAGCGCGGCCAAGGTGCTGGGGGTTTCGGGTGGTTTGCTGGCCGGCCTGTCCATCGGCCGGCAGGGGCCGTCGGTGCAGGTGGCCGCGGGTGTCATGCACCACGCGCGCCGCTACCTGTCTCCCAAAACCGCCATCTCCGAACGCGAATTGCTGGTGGCCGGTGGGGCCGCCGGCATCGCGGCGGCCTTCAACACGCCGCTGGGCGGCATCGTGTTTGCCATCGAAGAGTTGAGCCGTCGGCTGGAGCAGCGCAGCAGTGGCCTGATGTTGGCGGCCATCGTGGTCTCAGGTCTGGTGGCGGTGTCGGCGTTCGGCAACCTGTCCTACTTTGGCCGGGTGCGGGCGGAGGCGGTGTCGTGGTGGGGCTTGATGGGGCCGGGCTTGCTGGTGGCGGTGCTCAGTGGCCTGCTGGGCGGTTTGCTCGCTCGGTTGATGATCGCCTCCTTCACGGGTCTGCCCGACCGCTTCTGCGCCTTCCGGCGCCGTTACCCGGTGCGTTTTGCCGCCGCCTGTGGTTTTGTGGTGGCCGTGATTGGGGTGGTGAGCCAGGGGGCTGCGCTGGGCGGTGGGCATGACCACACGCGCGAGTTGTTGGCGCTGCCGTCGGCACAAGAACACACGCCTGTGCTGTTCACCTGGCTCAAGTTTGTGGCCTCGTGGCTGTCGGCCTGGGCCGGCGTGCCGGGCGGCATTTTTGGCCCGAGCCTGTCGCTGGGTGCGGGCGTGGGCGCCGACGTGGCCTGGTTGACCGGCTCGCCCCACCTGCAGGCCTTGATTGCGCTGGGCATGGCCGCGTTTCTCGCGGCGGTCACGCAGACGCCCATCACCGCCATGATCATCGTGATGGAAATGACCGATGGCCATGGCATGGTGCTCAGCCTGATGGCCGCCGCCCTGCTGGCCAGCCTGGTGTCGCGCATGATCAGCCGGCCGCTCTACAGCACCTTGTCCCAGCTCATGCTGCGGGGTGTGGTGGACAGCCCGGCGCCTGCCGCACCCGAGGCGTCTGGCGCTTCAGTGCGCCGGGACTGAGGCCGCGTTGCGGGGCGCTTGTGGTGCCATGCCCCAGGCCACCGCCAGCCACAACACCGTGAGCGCGACGGCGGCGGCAAAAACGGCTTGGCCGCCGTGCTGGCGCAGCAACCAGCCGCCGGCCGCGCCACCGGCAAAAAAGCCCAGTGACTGCAGCGTGTTGTAAACCCCCAGCGCCGTGCCTCGGTGGGCGGCGGGTGCCAGCCGGGACGCCAGGCTGGGTTGGCTGGCCTCCAACGTGTTGAAGCCGACAAAAAACACACACAACAGCGCGGCGAGCAGCGGCACCGAAGGCGCCTGCTCGCTCAGCAAAAAGCCCACTTGCGCCAGCACAATGAGGCCAATGGCCAGCAGAAACACCGCGCGCAGGTAACCTTTGCGCTCCAGCCGGAACAGCCCGCCGCCCATGATGAGCAGCGACACCACCATGGCCGGCAGATAGACCTGCCAGTGGTCGGCGGCCGGCAGGCCCGCGCCCACCAGCAGGGCCGGCACCACCATCCACATGGCCAGTTGCACCGCGTGCAGCACAAACACGCCCAGGTTCAGCCGCAACAGGCCACCGTGGGCCAGCACCTCGCGCAGGCCACCGCGCCCTGCGTCCTTGTGTTGAGGTGGCTCGGGCGGCACCACCCAGGCCACCAGGGCCATGCCGCCCAACGCGAGCGCAGCCGTCAGACCAAACAGCCCGCCCAATCCGATGCGTGCGGCCAGCCAGGGCGCCAGCACCAACGACAGCGCAAACATCAGGGCGATGCTGGCGCCCACCATGGCCATGGCCTTGGTGCGGACCTCGTCGCGGGTGACGTCGGCCAGGAACGCGGTGACGGCCGCCGAGATGGCGCCCGCGCCCTGCAGCGCGCGGGCCGCCGCCAGCCAGTGCACCGAAGGCGCCCAGGCCGCCAGGGCGCTGCCCAGCGCAAACACCGCCAGGCCCGCCAGGATGACCGGCTTGCGGCCCCAGCGGTCAGAGGCCATGCCCAGCGGCATCTGCAACACGGCCTGGGTGAGGCCGTACAGGCCCATGGCCAGACCCACCAGGGCCGGGTCGTCGCCACCGGGCAGGCGCTGGGCTTCCAGCGCAAAGACCGGCAGCACCAGGAACAGGCCCAGCATGCGCAGCGCAAAGATGGCCGCCAGCGAGGCGCTGGCGCGCCGCTCCAGCGGGGTCATGCGGTGGGGGTTGTCGGGAACGGAGGCGGACACGCGGTACAGGAGACGGTACGGGGGGCAAAGAGCGCGCTGGGCCGGGCCGGCGCGCCAGAAATGAAGCGGCTATTGTCCCTCAAGCCCGTTGCACGTTTGCCAGCCCCGGCCATTGGCTCAGCTGGGCGAGCGAATCCAGCAGCGCGTCGTGTGGCGCCTCGGCGATCGGCTCGCCGTGGTTGTAGCCGTAGGTGACCAGCACCACCGGGCAACCGGCGGCGCGAGCGGCCAGGCCGTCGTTTTGCGAATCGCCCACCATCAGGGTGCGTGCGGGCGCCGTGCCCAGGGCTTCGCAGGTTTTCAGCAGGGGCAGCGGGTCGGGCTTTTTGCGCTCAAAGCTGTCGCCGCCGAACACATGCGAAAAAAAGCCAGCCAGACCTTTGTCGTGCAGCAGGGTTTGCGCGAAGGCCAGGGGCTTGTTGGTGACGCAGGCCAGGGGCAGGCCGGCGTCGCGCAGGGCTTGCAGGCCGGCCAGCGCGCCGTCGAACACCTGACTGAAACGTCCGTTCACATGGAGGTAGTGCCGCTGGTAGGCGGCCCAGGCGGCGGGCAGGCGCGCGGCGGGGTCGGGTTCGCCCAAGTGCGCCATGGCCGACAGCAGCAGGTTCTCCGAGCCCTTGCCGATCATGCGTTCAACTTGCGCGCGGCCCAGGGCCGGCAGGTGCAGCTCGGCCAGTGTGCGGTTGAGGGCTTCGACAAAATCGCCCAGTGTGTCCACCAGGGTGCCGTCGAGATCGATGATGGCGGCCTGCAGTTGGCTGGTGTTGCGCAAAGTGGGTTTCATGTGGCTGGGCTGATGAATCGTTCAGAAAAATGCGATTGTCCGCGCGCGGACTTTGGCCTGAAATACACGCCTCACTGCAACAGCCGCCATGAACGCCTTGTCCCACCCTGCCACGCCCCCCTCCGCACCTTTGGCGCGTGTCGAAGACCGGCGTTTGCTGACCGGTCAGGGGCGTTACGTGCACGACGTGGTGCGCCCCGGCATGTTGTTCGCCGCGTTTGTGCGCAGCATGCACGCCCATGCGTCTATCCAGGCGCTGGACCTGGAGGCGGCGCGTGCCTCAGAAGGCGTGGTGGCGGTGTTCGACGGTGCGGCGCTGGCGGGCCTGCGCCTGCCCGGCGCCAACCCGCTGTGGCCGGTGAGCGATGGGCACCGTGCGCCGTTGTTGCCCACCGACACAGCCACCAGCGTGGGTCAGCCCTTGGCCGTGGTGGTGGCGCGCAGCGCGCGAGCGGCCGCGCTGGCCGCCGAGGTGGTGTGGGCCGATGGCGAGGCTTTGCCCGCACAGCCCGACCTGGGCGCGCAGGGCACGGTCGTGAGCGAACTGGTCTGCCGAGCCGGCGCCCCATCGGCGGACACCGCTGCAGTGTGTGTGACCGTCGCCCACACCCAGCCGCGTGTGCTGGCGTTTGCCATGGAGCCCCGTGCCGTGGTGGCCGAGTGGGATGAGGCGGCGCAGTCGCTGTGTGTGTGGCTGGGCACCCAGACGCCGTCGCGGGCGCGCGGCGACATCGCTTCGGTGCTGAACCTGCCGGTGGCCCAGGTGCGTGTGATCGCGCCCGATGTGGGCGGCGCGTTTGGCGCCAAGTCTTCGCTCACGCCCGAAGAACTGGTGGTGGCCTGGCTGGCGCGCGAGCTCAAGGCCTGTGTCAAGTGGACCGCCTCGCGCTCCGAAGAATTTACGTCGGGTGTGCACGGCCGAGGGGCACAACTGCAGGGCAGCTTGGCGCTGGGCGCCGACGGCTGTTTTGAACACTTGCAGGCGGCGTTGCGTTTCCCCGTGGGCGCGTGGCTGCCGTTCAGCGCGGTGGTGCCTTCGCGCAACGCGGCACGCATCCTGCCCGGCCCCTACCGCGTGGCCGGCGTTGATATCACCTCCAGCGCAGAAACGTCGAATGCGGCGGCGGTCAACATCTACCGCGGCGCTGGCCGGCCCGAGGCCGCGCTGCTGATGGAGCGCCTGGTGGAGCGCGCCGCACGGGCGCTCAGGATGGACCCGATCGAACTGCGCCGCCGCAACCTGATCACCGCGAAAGACATGCCGTTTGCCACGCTCACCGGCGAGACGCTGGACGCCGGTGACTACCGCGCCGCGCTGGACCACGCCTGCGAGGCCTTTGGCTATGCCGCCGAACGTGCCCGCCAGGCCGAACGCCGCGCCGCGGGCGAGTGGGTGGGCATCGGCACCGCCCTCTACATCGAACCCTGTGGCCAGGGCTGGGAGAGTGCGCGTGTCACCTTGCGTGCCGATGGCTCGGTGCGGGTGGCCAGCGGGTCTTCCGCCCAGGGTCAGGGCCATGAAACCAGTTACGCGGCCATCGCCGCGCAGGCCCTGGGCGTGGCGCCCGAACGCATCGAGGTGGCACATGGCGACACCGCCACCTGCCCCGAGGGCATTGGCGCGTTGGCCAGTCGCAGCATGGCGATTGGTGGCAGCGCGGTGCTGCTGGCCGCGCAGGACGCCGCGCGCCGCCGCGATGCTGGCGAGGCCTTGCCGCTGGCGACCGAACACATCTACACCGCGCCGGCCGAAGCCTGGAGCTACGGCTGCGTGATCGCCCGTCTGCACATTGACCGCGACACCGGCCAGCCCACCATCGAGCGCCTCGTCTGGGCCGACGACGCGGGCCACATCGTCTCGCCACAACTGGCCCAGGGCCAGTTGCTCGGCGGTTTGGCGCAAGGCATTGGCCAGGCCTTGTTCGAGCGCCTGGTGTACGACGCCGAAGGCCAGCTCGTCACCGGCTCGCTGATGGATTACGCCGTGCCCCGCGCCGTCGACATGCCGCCCCTGGACGCCGTTGAACTGGTGGGCCTGCACCAGCCCACCCAGGCCAACGCGCTGGGCGCCAAAGGTGTGGGCGAGGCCGGCTGCATTGGTGTGCCGGCCGCCCTGCTCAACGCCGCCGCCGACGCGCTCTCGCCCGTGGGCGAAGTGGACCTGGACTTTCCTCTCACCGCCGAGCGCCTCTGGCGCGCCACCCAATCCCCCTTTTCGAAAGTTGCCCCATGAGCACCAAGTACGCCAAACAAGACGCCAAGGCCTACGCCCGCCAGCATTTCCGTGGCGTCTGGGCGGCCACCGCCACGCCCTTCAACGCCGACCTGTCGCTGGACGAAGCGGGCTTTCGCCGCAACCTCCAGCACTGGATTCACACGCTCAAACTCGGTGGCCTGTTCGTGAGTGGCAAACAGGGCGAGTTTTTCTCCATGTCGGTGGCCGAGCGCAAGCGCACCTTTGAACTGGCGGTGGAAGAAGCCGCGGGCCACTGCGGCATCGTGACCTCGTGCTCCGACACCAACCTCGACGTGGTGCTGGAGCTGGCCCGCCACTCGCAAGACATCGGCGCCGACTACATCGTGGTGCACAGCCCCGTGCTGCACTTCCACCACGACGCCGAGGCCACGGTGTACGAGTACTACCGCCACCTCAGCGAGCAACTCGACATCGGCATCGCCTTGTGGAACCACCCCGACTGCGGCTACATCATGAGCCCCGAGCTGTGCGCGCGCATTGCCGAGCTGCCCAACATCGTGGCCATCAAGTACAGCGTGGACCGCCCGCTCTACAAAAAGCTCACCGAACTCGCGGGCGACAAAATCCTGGTCAGCACCGCCTCTGAAGAGGAGTGGCTGGACAACATCATCGAACTGGGCTGGCAGCTCTACCTGTGCTCGACCCCGCCCTTTCTGCTGCAAACGGCGGTGGACCAGCGCATCAACGACTACACCCGCCTGGCCTTTGAAGGCAAACACGCCGAAGCGCGTGCCGTGCGCGACAGCCTCGCCCCCGCACGTCAGGCCTTCAAGTCGGCGCGGCCCAGCGGCACGCCGCAGGCCTACACCAAATACTGGATGGAGCTGTTGGGCCAGGTGGGCGGCCCGGTGCGCCGGCCATTGCTCAACCTGACCGACGCCGAAAAAGCCGCCACCCGCGAGGCCTTGGCCCGCAGCGGCCTGAAGCTGGCCTGAGCCATGGGTGGTGTGTCCCTCAAGGTCAACGGCCAGCAGGTGCTGGGCGGTGAAGACGCGTCGCAAACCCTGATCGAGCTGCTGCGCGAACAGTTGGGCCTGACCGGCACCCACGCCGGCTGCGACACCGCCCAGTGTGGTGCCTGCACCGTGCTCGTCGATGGGCTGGCCGTCAAGTCGTGCAACGTGCTGGTGCGCCAGTTGCCCGGCGCGGAGGTGCAGAGCATCGAGGCCCTGGCCGCGCCCGACGGCACCCTGCACCCCATGCAGCAGGCCTTTGGCCAACACCACGCGCTGCAGTGTGGCTACTGCACCCCCGGCATGGTGATGCGCGCCGTGGCCATGGCGACCGAAGAGGTGCCGGCCGAACCCGATGCGGTGCGCCATGCGCTGGCAGGCAACCTGTGCCGTTGCACCGGCTACAGCGGCATCGTCACGGCGGTGTGCCAAGGGCTGCGCCAGATGCGGGCGGCGCCATGAGTGTGTTGGACTTTCGCACCGCGACCCGGATGGCCGATGCGGTGGCCTGGCTGCGCGAAGACCCCGACGCCAAGCTGCTGGCCGGTGGCCAAACTTTGCTGGCCGCCATGCGCCTGCGCCTGGCCGCGCCCACGCTGCTCATCGACCTGCAGGCCCTGCCCGAGCTGAAAGGCCTGCGCGAAGACGCGGGGCAGCTGTGGGTGGGCGCCATGTGTTCCCACGCGCAAGTGGCCGCCTCGCCCCTGGTGCGCCAGCGCCTGCCCGGCCTGGCGCGGCTGGCCGCCGGCATCGCCGACCAGCAGGTGCGCAACCGGGGCACGCTGGGCGGCTCCATCGCCAACGCCGACCCGGCGGCCTGCTGGCCTGCGGGTGTGCTGGCCCTGGGCGGAACGGTGGTGACCGACCGGCGCGAGATCACCGCCGACGACTTTTTCCAGGGCTTGTTCAGCACCGCGCTGGAAGCTGACGAGGTGCTGGTGGGTGTGCGGTTTCCCCTCGCGCCGCGCCTGCACTACCTCAAGTTCGAGCAGCCCGCCTCGCGGTTTGCGCTCACCGGCGTGGCCGTGGCACGCACGGCCGACGGCGTGCGTGTGGCCCTCACTGGCCTGGGGCATGGCGTGTGCCGCTGGCCCGAGGCGGAGGCCGCGCTGGCCCGCCGTTTTGATGCCCAGGCCTTGAACGGCCTGGTGGTGGACGCGGCGTGGGCCGGCAGCGATCTGCATGCCAGCGCCGAGTACCGCGCCCACCTGGCAGGTGTGCTCACCCGCCGTGCCGTCCAACAACACCTCACCAGCGCACCATGAATTTCCAAGGCTCACAAACCCTGAACCAACCGCTGCAGCGTGTGTGGGACGCCCTGCTCGACCCCGTCGTGCTGCAGCAATGTGTGGCGGGGTGCGACAAGTTCGAACGCACCAGCGACACCGAATACGTCAGCAGCGTCAAGGTCAGCATCGGTCCCGTGTCGGCGCGTTTTGCCAGCACCATGACCTTGCTGGAAATGACGCCCCCCAGCGCCTGTACCCTGCGCTTCGCCGGGCAGGGTGGGGTGGCTGGTTTTGGCAAAGGCGAGGCCAAGGTGGCGCTGACCGCTGTGTCGGCCACCGAAACGCGGCTCGACTGGACGGCCGACGCCCAGGTGGGCGGCAAGATCGCGCAGCTGGGTGCGCGCCTGATCGATGGCACGGTGCGCAAGATGAGCGAGGACTTTTTCCAGCGGTTCGCCGCGCTGCTCGCAGCGGCGCCGTCCGATGTGGCGCCTGGCGATACGGCGTCGGTGTCCCCGCCCACATTGCCCACCCCACCGCAGGCCGTGCCCGACAGTGTGTGGGTGGCCACCTTGTTGGTGGGGGCCGCCGTGTTGCTGTGGTGGTTGGCCTGATGCTTGCCCCTCGCCGCGCCCTCGCCCCCCAGCGTGTTGCGCTGATGGGGCTGGGTGCCATCGGCCAGCGTTTGGTGACGTTGCTGCTGGCGCGGCCCGAGGCCTTTGAGCTGGTGGCCGTGCTGGTGCGTGACACCGCCCGTGCCGCCAGCGAGTGGCCCTCACTCGCGCACCTGTTGGTGGCGGACACACACGCGCTGCTGAACACCCGCCCCGACGTGGTGGCCGAATGCGCTGGCCACCAGGCGGTGGACGCGCACGCGGAAACCGTGTTGGGCAGCGGCACCGATCTGGTGCTGGTGTCGGTGGGCGCGTTGGCCGACGGGGCTCGCCTGGCGCGGCTGGAGGCCGCTGCGCGCACCGGTGATGCCCAGCTGCGGCTGGTGTCGGGTGCCATCGGCGGTCTCGACTGGTTGGGCGCGGCCCACAGCGCCGGGCTCGACGAGGTGACCTACCGAGGCCACAAACCCACACGTGCTTGGCTGGGCACCGCCGCTGCCGACACGCACGACCTGGCCCAACTCCGCAGCGCCACCTGTGTGTTCCGTGGCAGCGCGGGCGAGGCCGCACTGCGTTTCCCGCGCAACGCCAACGTGGCGGCCACCGTCGCCCTGGCCACGCTGGGCCTGGAACACACGCGGGTGGAGCTGTGGGCCGACCCCGAAGTCGCCGACAACGTGCACGAGGTCGAGGCCTCGGGCGCCGCTGGGCGTCTCACGCTGCGCCTGGCCAACCGGCCCGACCCGCTGAACCCGCGCACGTCACACATCACCGCACACAGTGTCTTGCACGCCCTGGTGCGGCGTGGCGCCGCTGTGTCGCTTTGAAGATTCCCATCACACCGAGGAGAACCCATGCGAGCCCCCATCAACTTTGCGCGCTGGACACAAGAGCACCAGCACTTGCTCAAGCCCCCGGTGGGCAACCAGCAGATCTGGACAGACTCGGACATGATCGTCACCGTGGTCGGTGGGCCCAACCAGCGCTCCGACTTCCACGACGATCCCTTCGAAGAGTACTTCCACCAGTTCAAAGGCAATGCCCACCTGCTCATCGCGGACCGGGGCAAGTTTGAACGGGTGGATTTGCGCGAGGGCGACATCTTTCTGTTGCCCGCCCATGTGCGCCATTCGCCCCAGCGCCCTGAAGCGGGCAGCCTGTGCACCGTGATCGAAATGCCCCGCCCCTTGGGCACGAAAGATGCTTTCGAGTGGTATTGCGCCGCCTGTGGTCAGCGCGTCTACCGGGCCGAGGTTCAGTTGGCCAGCATCGTCGAAGACTTGCCGGTGGTCTACCAGCGGTTTTACGCCTCGTCGGTGGCCGAGCGCACGTGTGCGGCATGTGGCGAGGTGCACCCGGGCAGCGACTGGCAGGCCTGGCACGCCACCCGCGTGCGCGCTGGCACCGGTGGGTGAGGGTTTGTACTGATTAGGCTTAGTTAATTTAGGTCTAAACTAATTTCAACGCGGTCGGTGGTGGCCGTTTTTTTGTCCCCAAGGAGTGTCCTCATGAAGTTCAAACTGAGTGGTCTGGTGTTGGCAGTGGGTGTGATGGCTTGGGGCGGTGTGGCCCAAGCGCAGGTCAAGATCGGTTTCCTGGGCACCCTGTCCGGTCCGGCCGGCGCGCTGGGTCAGGACCAGTACGACGCCTTCATGCTGGGCATCGAACACGCGGGCGGCAAACTGGGTGGCCAGGCGGTGCAGGTCATTCGCGAAGACGACCAGCTCAAACCCGATCTGGGCGTGCAACTGGCGCAAAAACTCATCGAGCGCGACAAGGTCAACATCATCACCGGCGTGACCTTCTCCAACGTCATGATGGCGGTGCACAAGCCCATCACCGACGCCGGTGTGCTGCTGCTGGGCTCCAACGCCGGCCCCACACCCATCACGGGCAAGGGCTGCAGCCCGATGTACTTCAGCACCTCGTGGAACAACGACTCGCTGCACGAGTCCATGGGCCAGCATGCCACCGATGCCGGCTACAAAAAGGTCTACCTGCTGGCGCCCAACTACCAGGCCGGCAAAGACGCACTCTCGGGCTTCAAGCGCTTCTACAAAGGCACGGTGATCGACGAGGTCTACACCCAGGTCAACCAGCCCGACTACTCGGCCGAAATTGCCCAACTGCAGGCCGCCGCGCCCGACGCCATCTACGTGTTCTACCCTGGTGGCATGGGCGTGAACTTCGTCAAACAGTACCGCCAGGCCGGCCTGCTGGGCAAGATCCCGATGTTGTCCACCTCCACGGTCGATGGCACCACCTTGCCCGCCCTCAAGGACCTCGCGCTGGGTGCGGTCACCGGCTCGCCTTACAGCCCCGACCTCGACAACCCACAGAACAAGAAGTTTGTGGCCGACTTCCAGGCCAAGTACAAGCGCATGCCCTCGCTGTACGCGGCGCAGAGCTACGACGCCGCCATGCTGCTGAACTCGGCCCTGACCAAAACCGGCGGCAAGACCGACAACAAGGAAGCCTTGCGCACCGCGCTGAAGGCGGCCGATTTCAAATCGGTGACCGGCCCTTTCAAGTTCAACAACAACCAGTTCCCCATCCGCAACTTTTACCGCGTGGATGTGGCCAAGGACGCCTCGGGTCAAGCCGCTTTTGTGAACAAGGGCGTGGCACTCAAGGACCACGCCGACGCCTACCACAAAGAGTGCCCTCTGAAGTGATCTGAAGCGGGCAGAGAACCCGGCCCACCCCGCAGCGCGGGGGGGCTTCTTGTTGGGAGGCGTGCACCCGGGGGGTGACGCACGCCGTCACACATCCACAGGTGCGCCATGACCCTATCCCTGTTTGTCATACAGATGCTCAACGGGCTGCAGCTCGGGGTGCTTCTTTTCATGTTGTCCGCCGGTCTCACGCTGGTGTTCGGCATCATGAACTTCGTCAACCTCGCGCACGGCAGCCTGTACATGATGGGCGCCTACTTTGCCGCGTTTGCCTACGGCCACACCGAATCGTTTTTGCTGGCGGCGGTGGCCGCCCTGGTGGGTTCGGCCTTGCTGGGCATGTTGATGGAGAAGGTGGTCGCTTCGCGCCTCTACACCCGCGACCACCTCGATCAGGTGTTGGCCACCTTCGGCCTCATCCTGTTCTTCAACGAGCTGGTGCGCATGATCTGGGGCCCGTCACCGGTCTACATGAACATGCCGGAGTGGCTGTCGGGTGCCATCGATCTGGGCGGCATCATGTACCCCGCCTACCGCTTCGTCATCATCGTGGTGGGTTTGCTGGTGGCGCTGGGCTGCTACCTGCTCATCAGCAAAACGCGCGTGGGCATGTTGATCCGCGCGGGCTCCAGCAACCCGACCATCGTGGCCGCGCTGGGCGTCAACATCCAGTTGCTCAATGCGCTGGTGTTTGCGCTGGGCGCCACCCTGGCGGGGCTGGCCGGTCTCATGAGCGGCCCCATTCTGTCGGTGCAGCCGGGCATGGGTGAACCCATCCTCATCATGGCCATGATCGTGATCGTCATCGGTGGCATCGGTTCGGTGCGCGGGGCCTTCTATTCGGCGCTGATTGTGGGCCTGATCGACACCATCGGTCGCGCCTTCCTGCCCATGTTGCTGCGCGAGTTCCTGGACCGCAGCACCGCCATGGCCGCCGGCCCCGCACTGGCCTCCATGCTGATCTCCATCTTCATGGCCCTGGTGCTGGCCTTCAAGCCGCAAGGCCTCTTTCCGGTGAAAAACGCATGAACACGAAGCGCATCTCCTTCTGGTTCACCGCGCTCTTGGTGCTGGCCTTGCTGCTGGTGCCGCTGTATGCGCAGGTGGCGGCCGAACCCTTTGCCATCACTTTTGTGAGCCGTGTGCTGGTGTTTGGTATTGCGGCCATCAGCCTTAACCTCATCCTGGGGTTTGGCGGCATGGTCAGCTTCGGCCACGCGCTTTACCTGGGCCTGGGGGCTTACGTGGTGGGCATTGCCGCGCACCACGGCAGCGACAACGGCTGGCTGCAACTGCTCATCACCGTGGGCCTGAGCGCCGCCATCGGCGCACTCACTGGCCTGGTGTCGTTGCGCACCGTCGGCGTGGCGTTCATCATGATCACGCTGGCGTTTGCGCAGATGTTCTATTTCCTGTTCGTCAGCCTCAAGCAGTACGGTGGCGACGACGGTTTGTCCATCCCCACACGCAGCCAGTTTGGCCCGTTGGACCTGGGCTCGCCGCTGGCGCTGTATTACACCGCGCTGGTCCTGCTCCTGCTCGCGTTGCTGCTGTCGCACCGGCTGGTGCATGCACGGTTTGGCATGGTGTTGCAGGGCGCACGCGTCAACGAGCGCCGCATGAAGGCCATGGGTTTTGCCACCACCCGCTACAAATTGCTGGCCTATGTGGTGTCGTGTGTGTTGTGTGGTCTGGCCGGCCTGCTGTACGGCAACCTCACCGGGTTTGCGGCGCCCGCCTACCTGGCCTGGACGGTGTCGGGCGAAATCATTGTGATGGTGGTGCTGGGTGGCATGGGCACCGTGCTGGGGCCGGTGGTGGGCGCCCTCACCTTGCTGGTCACCGAGGAAATCCTCAAAGCCATCACCGAACACTGGATGCTCATCCTGGGCCCGCTGATCGTGTTGGTGGTGCTGACCGCCAAACGTGGCATCTACGGCTACATGCTGGACTATGACGAGCGCCGCGAACGTCGCGCGCTGGCCGCAGGAGACAAACCATGAGCGCCCCACTGCTGAAGGTCAGCGACCTCGTCAAACGCTACGGCGGCCTGCTCGCCACCGACCACCTTTCGCTGGCCCTGCAACCGGGCGAGCTGCACGCCATCATTGGGCCCAACGGCGCAGGCAAAAGCACGCTCATCGGCCAACTGGGCGGGGAGGTGTTTCCCAACAGCGGTCGCATCGAGTTCGACGGCGAAGACATCACCGCCCTCACACCCGCACCACGTGCGCTGCGTGGCCTGGCCCGCTCGTACCAGATCACCTCGGTGTTCCCCGAATTCACCGTGCTTGAAAACGTGGTCCTGGCGCGGCAGGCGCACTGCGGCCACAGCCTGGGCTGCTGGACGCCGGTGCTCCAACAGCCCGAATTGGTGGAGCCGGCGCTGCGCACCATCGCACAGGCGGGGCTGGCGCACCGTGCGAACACCCGCGTGTCCGAGTTGGCGCACGGCGAGCGCCGCCAGTTGGAACTGGCCATGGTGCTGGTGGCCGACCCCAAGTTGCTGCTGCTCGACGAACCCATGGCCGGCATGAGCCACCAGGAGTCGGGCAAGGTGGTGGACATGCTGCGCGCCCTCAAGGGCCGCTACACCATCCTGCTGGTGGAGCACGACATGGACGCGGTGTTTGCGCTGGCCGACCGCATCTCGGTGCTGGTGTACGGCCGCATCATCGCCACCGGCACCCCCGACGAGATCCGCGACAACCCCGACGTCCGCACCGCCTACCTCGGCGATGAAACCCTGGATGCCTAAGATGAACGCCCTGCTCAAGATCGACGACATCGAGGTCAACTACGGCGACGCCCAGGCCCTGTTTGGCGTGTCGCTGGAACTGGCCGAAGGCGAGTTCACCACCTTGCTGGGCCGCAACGGCATGGGCAAGACCACCACCGTGGGCGCGGCCACCGGCATGCGCGGCCCGCGTGCTGGGCGCATCACCTTTGCCGGGCAAGACGTGACCGGCTTGCCCTCCTACAAGATCGCGCGCATGGGCATTGGCCTGGTGCCCGAGCAGCGCCAGGTGTTCCCCAACCTCACGGTCTACGAAAACCTGGTGGCCACCGCCCACAACCGCCTGGGCAGCAAACACCCGTGGACGCTGGAACGCGTGTACGGCCTGTTTCCGCGCCTCAAGGAGCGTGCCAGCAACCTGGGCTCCAACCTCTCGGGCGGCGAACAGCAGATGCTGGCCATCGGCCGGGCGCTCATGACCAACCCACGCCTGCTCATCCTCGACGAGGCCACCGAGGGCCTGGCGCCGCTGGTGCGCGCCGAGATCTGGCACTGCCTCGAATCGCTGCGCAGCACAGGCATATCGGTGCTGGTCATCGACAAAAACATCGGTCCGCTGATGCGCCTGGCGGACAGCCACGTCATCCTTGAAAAAGGCCGCACCGTCTGGCAAGGCAGCACCGACAGCCTGCGCGCCAACCCGGCCATGCTGCACGAAACCCTGGGAGTTTGAAATGATGGACACCGAGAGCTGGCGCCAGTTCAGCGCAGAAGAACTGGAGCGCGGCTACAACGCCCGTGCCACCGTGCCCGACGTGGACGCCCTGCTGCGCGACTACCGCGAACAGTCCGCGCCCATGTACGCGCTGCCCTGCGTGCGCGACATCGCCTACGGCCCCCACCCCGATGAGCGGCTGGACCTGTTTCCTGTGCCCGGGCGCAGCAACGCGCCGCTGTTTGTGTTTGTGCATGGTGGCTACTGGCGTGCCTTGAGCAAAGAAGATTCGGTGTTCATGGCGCGCTGCTTCACGCAGCGTGGCATCGCCGTGGCGTCGCTCAACTACGCCCTATCGCCCGGCGCACCGCTCGGCGAGATCGTGGCGCAATGCCAGCGGGCCTTGGGCTGGTTGCACACCCATGCGGGTGCCCATGGCATCAACGGCGGGCACATGGTGCTGGCCGGCAGCTCGGCGGGGGGGCACCTGGCCGCCATGATGTTGTCGCCGTCGGCCCAGCGCGCCCACGGCGTGCCGGCCGGCGCGGTGCGTGGGGCGGTGTTGGTCAGCGGCCTGTTCGACATGGAGCCGGTGCAGGCCACCCGCCCCAACGACTGGTTGGCGCTGGACGTGGCCACCGCGCGGGCGTTGAGCCCCCTGCACCACCTGCCCGACCCCACCACCCCGCTGTGTGTGGCCGTGGCCGGCATCGATACCGACGAGTTCAAGCGCCAGTCGTGGTTGTACGCCGATGCGTGCGCCGCGCAGGGCAACCCGGTGGTTCGGCTGGACGTGCCGGGGCGCAACCACTTCGACGTCATCCTCGACTGGATGGACCCCGACAGCGCCCTCAGCCGCGCGACCTGGCCCTTGTTCGACGCGGCGTAGCCGCCGCCGGTTGCGTGGCCAGGCTGGCCATGTGCTGGCGGAAATGGGCCAAAAACGCCTGACCGGCCTCGGTCAGGGGCCGCTCGGGTGCTGTCAGCGCCACGATGTTGCGTTCGATCACGGGCGCGGCCAGCGGCACGCCACACACGCCCACGGCGCGTGCGCTGGCCAGCGCGTACCAGGGCAGCACCGACACCGCCAGGCCCGCTTCCACCAGTCCGATGGCGGTGCCGACCTGTGCCACCTCGTAGGCCGGTGACAGCCGCCCGGCCAGCTCGGCGAACCCTTGCTCCACCAGAGGCCGCAGGCCACTGCCGCGCTGCACCAGCGCCAGGGGCTCGCCCAGCAGATCGGCCCAGGCCACCTCGGGCAAGGCCGCCAGCGGGTGGCTGGCCTGGCAGGCCAACATCAGTCGGTCGCGGTACAGCAGCGTGGCGCTGAGGTCGGTGGCCTGCGCGTCGGCGGTGCACACGCCCAGGTCCACCTCGCCGCTGCGCACCAGTGCCGCGATTTCGTGCACCGGCGGGTCGCGCAGCGTCAGCGCCACATCCGGCCACTGGCTGCGGAAGCCCGCCATCACCGACGGCACCAAGGTGGCCGCCAGCAAGGGCGATGCGGCCACGGCCAGCCGGGTGTCGCGCCGCTGGCTCCACTGGCGCAGGCCATCGAAGGCGGTGTCGAGCTGGGCAAACACCGCCGCCACGGTGGGCAACAGCTCGCACCCGGGATCGGTGAGGGTCAGGCGGCGTGTGGTGCGTTCAAACAGCCGCACCCCCAGTTCGCCTTCCAGACCGCTGACCAGCATGGACAAGGCAGAGGGCGTGAGGTGCAGGCGCTGTGCGGCGCGGGTGATGCTGCCATCCTGCGCCACGGCGGCAAAGGCGCGCAGCTGCCGCAGCGTGGCGGCACTGGGCCGAGACGGCGGTGAGGGGGATGAAGTGGGCGGTGGTGTGGCCATGGCACTCAGTCGTCGGTGTCTTCGCCCGGCGCCAGGGCCGCACGGGCGTGGTTCACCAGACGCTCCAGCAGGGCGTCGAGCTGGCGCTGCTCGGCCGCAGTCAAGCAGGCCAGGATGTCGGTGTTGCGTTGCAAGACGACGCCGACAATTTTTTGGTAGACCCGTTCCCCCTTGGGGCTCAGTGTCAACACCACGCCCCGGCCGTCGGTGGGGCTGGGTGCCTTGCGCACCAGGCCTTGTTCCACCAGGGCTTGCGCCGCGCGGCTGGCCTGGCCTTTGTTGAGGTTGGCGCGGTGGGCCAGGTCGTTCACCGACAGCGGCGTGAACGCCCCGATGGCCGACAGGCAGCGCCCCTCGCTCAGCGGCAGCCCTGCGCCCTGCAGGTAGGCGGTCTGGCTGACCCGGTCGGTGAGTTTGTTGAGGGTGTGCAGCCGGTGGGTGAAGGTGCGGTCGAGCGCGTAGTGGGCAGGCGGCGTGGTCATGCGTTTACTGTACGCCAGCTGGTTGCGCGCGCAGCCAGGTGTGTGCGTCGTCGGCCAAGCGCTGCGTGAGCGTACTGGCATCCAGGCCGTGTGCGGTCGCGCGCGCCAAGGCCACCCCCTGACCCGCCCACAGCGGAGAAAAATCGCCACTGCCTTGCGCCTCGGCGGCGGCGCGCAGGGGCGCCAGCGCGCCGCCTGCCAGCGGAAATGCGGGTGCCAGCGGGCTGATCGGCCCCAGTTCGCGCATGGCCCGGTTGAGGATGCCACGTGCGGGTCGGCCAGTGAACACGTTGGTGAGCGCGGTGTTGTCCTCCGCCGCCATGAGGGCGGCGCGGTGGGGTGCCGAGATGCGCGCCTCCGCGCAAAACAGGTAGGCCGTACCTACCTGAACGGCCGCAGCACCCAGGTGCAGCGCGGCGGCCATGCCCCGGCCATCGGCGATGGCGCCGGCGGCGATCACCGGCACGTCCACCGCCCGCACCACTTGGGGCAGCAGCGCCATCAGCCCGGGTTGGGCGCACACCTCGTCGTTCAGGAACAGGCCCCGGTGCCCGCCGGCCTCCACCCCCTGGGCGATGACGGCGTCGCAGCCGTTGGCCGCCAGCCAGCGCGCCTCGGCCACCGTGGTGGCCGAGGAGAGCACCACCGCGCCGCTGGCCTTCACCCGGGCCAGCAGATCGGGCGCGGGCAGGCCGAAGTGAAAGCTCACCACCTCGGGCCGCAGCGCCTCCACCACCTTGCAGAAGGCGTCGTCGAAGGGGGCGCGGTTGGACACCGGGATGGGCGTGTCGGGCCCCAGGCCCAGTTCGCGGTAGAAGGGCGCCAGGCGTTCGCGCCAGGCCTGATCGCGGGCAGCGTCGGGTGTGGGTGGCTGGTGGCAGAAGAAGTTGAGGTTGAGCGGCCCACTGCTCGCGGCGCGGAAGGCCGACACCTGCTCTGCCGCCTGGGTCGGCGTGAGCATGGCGCAGGGCAAGGCGCCCAGGCCCCCTGCGCGCGACACGGCGATGGCCAGCTCCACCGCCTGTGCGCCTGCCATGGGCGCTTGCAAGATGGGCTGCGAGATGCGCAACAGGTCAAGCGCGCGGCGATCGGGCCAGTGGGGCATGGGGGGTCTCCAACAAAGGGTAACGGCGGGTCAGCCAGGCCAACAGCGCCGCGCCCAGCACCAGGGCGCCGGCGGCACTTTCCAGCCCACGCGCAAACCCCTGGCCCACGTTGGCGCTGTGTTGCAGCAGCAGCGCCACCATGGGCGGGCCGATGATCTGGCCCAGGCCATAGACGGCGGTGAGCTGGCCCATGAAAGCGGGCGCCTGCGCGGGCCGCAGGCGCCGGGCCTCCTGCATGCCGAAGAAGCTGATGGCCGTGAAGGGCAGGCCCACCAGCAGGCTGCCCAGCGCAAAACCGGGCAGGCTGGGCCACCACACGCTCAGCAGCACGCCCAGCGCCTGCATGGTGTAGCAGCCCACCAGCAGGCGCCGCCGGTCGATGTGGTGCGGCAGGCGCGTGCTCAGAAACGCGCCCAGCGCCACGCCCAATCCCAGCAAGGGCCAGAACAGATCGAGCCAGACCGAGCCGGGCAGCGCCTGGCGCGCGATCACCGGCAAAAAGGTGGCGGTAACGATGTAGCCCAGGCCCGACAGGCCGTACGCCAGTGCAAAGAAGCCACATTCCGCCGCCCCGTGTGTGGTGGCAGGTGGGACGGTGTTGGCCTGTGTGGCGGCCGTCACCGCCGGCCCGTTGAAGATGCGCCAGATGCCCGCCGTGAGCAGCAGCGCCAGCACGCCGAACACCGCCCAGCCGCTGGCAGCGGCCCAGCCGTTCACCACCATGGCGCTGGCCGCCAGGCCGCTCAGGGCAATGCCCAGACCCGGCCCCATGTAGATCAGCCCGCCCCAGGTGGGTTTGCCCAGCGCGGCCAGGCGCGCCAGGCACCAGCCCGAGGTCTGTACAAACACAAACGCGCTGGCCACGCCGGCCAGAAACCGCAACGTGGGCCAACCCGCGGCCCAGGGCGCGGCCATGCCCAAGGTGAGCAACACCGTGGCCGCCAGCCCCAGCTTGACCAGCCGCGCCGGTGCCGGTGTGGCCGCGCCGCCCGGCCATCGCGATACCAGCCACGGCAGCAGCGCACACAACACTGCCCCCACCAGGTAGCCGATGTAGTTGGCCGTGGCCAGCCAGCTCGCGGTGGCGAGGTTGACCACACCGTCGTGCAGCATCATGGGCAGCAGCGGTGTGAAGGCGAAGCGCCCGATGCCCATGGCCACGGCCAGTGCGCAGAGGCCAGCCAGGGCCACGGTGATGGGCCGAGCTGGCGATGCGCTCATGCGAACGCCCCCACGCTTCCCGCTGCGCGTGGTGCGCTGCCCCCCAAGGGGGTACGAGCTGGCTTGGGGCGGCCCGGCGCGGCGCTCATGCAAAGTGGTCGAAAGCGCGGCCGGGCAAGGCCTGTTCGCGGCCTTGCGCGTCCAGCAGACGCAGGCCGGGGGCGGCGTCGATCTGGCCAATGCGGGTGACGTCCACGCCAGCTTGGATGGCGGCCTGGGCCACGGCGTCGCGCCGGGCGCTGGGCGCGGTGAACACCAATTCGTAGTCGTCGCCGCCGGTCAAGGCGTATTCGAGTGCGCGCGGGTTGCCGGTGCCACGCAGGTCGGCGCTGGTGGCTTGCAGCACGGCGGGCGCATGCAGCGTGGCGCCCACGCCGCTGGCCGCGAGGATGTGGGCCAGGTCGCCGCTCAAACCGTCGCTGATGTCGGCCGCCGCGTGGGCCACGCCGCGCAAGGCCAGGCCCAGTGCCAGCCGGGGTGTGGGGCGTTCCATGCGTTCGCGCACGCGGGTGAAGGCGGCGGCGTCCAGCGCAACTCCACCACGAAACACCTCCAGTGCCAACCGCGCGTCGCCCAGCGTGCCGCTCACGTAAATGTCGTCGCCCGCCAACGCGGCTGCGCGCCGCAATGCCAGCCCGGGCGGCACCTGACCCATCACCGTGAGGCACAGGTTGAGCGGGCCTCGGGTGGTGTCGCCACCCACCAACTCGCAGCCGTGGGTGTCGGCCAGCGCGAACAGGCCCTGCGCAAAGCTGGCCAGCCAGGCGTCGTCGACCTGCGGCAGTGCCAGTGCGAGGGTGAAGCCCAGGGGCTCGGCGCCCATGGCCGCCAGGTCGCTGAGGTTGACGGCCAGCGCCTTGTGGCCCAGCGCGGCGGGGTCCACCGTGGAGAGGAAGTGCCGGCCTTCGACCAGCATGTCGGTGGACACCGCCAGCTGTTGCCCCGGCGCGGGCGCGAGCAGGGCGCAGTCGTCGCCAATGCCCAGCGGCACATCGGCGCGGGCCGGCCGCTGGCGCTGGAAGTGGCGCCGGATCAGTTCGAACTCACCCATGGCTGGCGTTGGCTTCGTCGCGTGGCGGCCACAAGAAAGACAGCGGTGCGCTGCGGATGCGCGAGCGGATTTCGGCCCGTATGCGCTGGCGGTTCACCTGGTTGATGTTCTGCGCCTTGAGCGCCAGCCGGAAGGCAAGGTAAAAGCTCACCGCCAGGTTGATGGGGCCCACCACCACCACGCCGGCCACCGCCCACCAGAGGGCCGGCTCTGCCAAGACCTGCAGGCCCAGCGTGGCCGCCGCCGCCGCCACCTGGCCGGCCGACAGCGTGACGTGGCGCACTTCCAGCCCCAGGCCAAAAAACGCGGCAAAGGCCGGGATGAGCCCGAGCATGAACCCCAGCGAGATGTTGGAGGCAAAACCCGAGATGTGGCGCCGCATGAAGCCGGCCCAGCGTGCCGCCCTGGCCACGCCCAAGGTGCGCGTGAAATGGGGGTGGTGGGTCATGGCCGAGTCGAGCCGGTGCAGCACAAACCAGTTTTCCACCCAGCCGGCGATGATGCTGGAGGCAAACAGCAGCACACCGGTGAAGGCCGCAAACAGCGCGGTGGGGCCGATCACGTTCAGGTCGTGCAGCACGTGGCGGGCCTGTTCGGCGTTGATCATGTGGGCACCCGCAAAGTGCGCCAGCAGGCCACTGATGAGCACCACCACCGGCACCACCAGGCCCACGTTGCCCATGATGGCGGCCACCTGCGAGCGGAACAGGTGGGCCACTTCGTCCACAAAGCTGCGCACCGCTTCGTTGGACTTGAGGTCGCGCAACTTGGCCACCATGGCCGGCGCGGTCACAGCGGGTTGTTTGGTGGCCACGGTGAGGTGCAGCAGTTGCACCAACACGAAGGACACGGCGTAGTTCAACCCGGCGGCAAAACCCATCCAGAACGCCGACAGGCCCAAGGCGTACAGCGCGAACTTGGCCCAGGTGGTGAGCCCGATGACGGCACCACCGCCGGCCGCCTTGGCCAGCATGGCGCGGTACTCGGCCCGGTTGCGGGTGATGTAGTGCTCGCCACTTTCGGCGCTGCGCTCGGCCACACGCGCGGCGGTGAGGTGCGAGCTGGACGCGATCAGCTGGCGCACGCTGCGGCTTTCCTGCCCCACCCGCACCAGATCGGCCAGCAGCGTGGCGCTGGCGCGTTCACCCTGCTCGGCCAGCAGGCAGTCGATCAGGCCTTTGGTGCGCAACACGCGTTCGCGCAACTGGCGCAGGCGGAACACGATGCCGACCGAAATGCCATGTGCCTCCAGGTGGCCGTACACGGTGTAGGCGGCGTGGCGGCAGTTGTCGAGCTGCTGGCGCAGGGCGTTGGCGGCGTCTTGCGCTTGTGGGCTGTGTGGGCCCAGCTGCGACACGCTGGCGCGGAAGGCCTCCAGCACCTGAGGCAGCGCATGGAAATGCCGCGCCTGGCGCGCGTCGTCGGACATGCGCACACGGATTTCGGCGGCAAAGCCGGTGGCACTGACCTGGCTGACGGCAAACACCGTGGCGTCGAGCAAGCTTTGTTGCCAGGTGCTCAACGCCACGCCGCTTTCGGGTGTGCCTGGCGACTGGCTCAACAGCCGGCCGATGCGCGCCAGCGTGTCGTCATCGAGCGCGCGCAGCCAGGTCACGTCAAAAGGGTAGGGAAACAGCAGGTCGAACAGGGGCCCGATGTCGGTGGTTTCAGGCGTGGTGGGCAACAGCTTGCGGCGCAGGCGGTGACCCAGCTCGCTCAGGAAAGCGGTGCGGGGGGCGAAACCGTGGTCGGCCAGCAGCGGCGTCACGTCCACGGTGTGGTGAAAGGTGGACCACCAGCGTTGCCAGCGCGGCAACCATTCGGGGCGCTGCTCGGCCGCGTCCAGCAACTGGGTCACGCGGCGTGTGCAGGCCAAGGCGTCGCTGCGGTCACCGCGCACCCAGTCGAGCACGGCCATCAGCCAGAGGTGGCGTTGCGCCAGCGGCGCGTCGGGGTCCAGTCGGTCCAGCAGTGCGTGGGCGTCGGGGGAGCGTTGCATGGTCAGTTCAGAGGGCCGCCGCGCCGGGCCGCCCCAAGCAAGGCCGCGCCCCCTCGGGGGGCAGCGAAGACACGGAGTGCGTAGCGTGGGGGCATCAGTGCAGCGTCCGGGCGGTGCCGCCAGCGCCGCTGGCGTCGAGCACAAACAGCGGGATCTCGGTCTCAAAGCGTTCACCGTCTTCGGCCACGCAGAAGTAGCTGCCGCGCATGGTGCCGGTGGCCGTGCGCAGGCGCGCGCCGCTGGTGTACTGGAAACTTTCGCCCGGTTTGAGCAGCGGCTGGTGCCCCACCACCCCCAGGCCCTTGACCTCTTCGGTGTGGCCCATGGCGTCCACGATGTGCCAGTGGCGCGCAATCAGCTGCGCCGCCACCTCACCGGTGTTGGAAATGGTGATGGTGTAGGCGAACGCGTGCACGCCCCGTTCGGGGTCGGACTGCTCGGGCAGGTACTGCGGTGCGACCTCGCAGTGGAACTGGTACTTGGGCATGGGCGGATGTTACCTGCGCGCCAAGTCCTTTGCCGGCCTGCGAAAATGCTGCCACCGTCTCGTTCTCCGACCCGCCCACCACCCACCCGCCATGACCTACCGCATCGCACCGTCCATCCTCTCCGCCGACTTTGCCCGCCTGGGCGAGGAAGTGAAAAACGTCATCGCCGCCGGCGCCGACTGGATCCACTTCGACGTGATGGACAACCACTACGTGCCCAACCTCACCTTCGGGCCCATGATTTGCCAGGCGCTCAAGCCGCACGCCAAGCAGGCCGACGGCACGCCGGTGCCCATCGACGTGCACCTGATGATCCAGCCGGTGGACGCGCTGGCCGGCGCCTTCATCGACGCCGGTGCCGACCTGGTGAGCTTCCACCCCGACGCCAGCGCCCACGTGCACCGCAGCGTGCAGGCCATCAAGGCCAAAGGCGCCAAGGCGGGCCTCACCTTCAACCCCGCGCAGCCGCTGGACGTGTTGGACTACCTGATTGACGACATCGACCTCATCCTCATCATGAGCGTGAACCCCGGCTTTGGCGGCCAGAGCTTCATCGATTCCGCCTTGCGCAAGATCGAGGCCGCGCGCAAACGCATCGAGGCTTCGGGCAAGGACATCCGGCTGGAGGTGGACGGGGGCATCAAGGTCGACAACATCCGCCGCGTGGCCGATGCCGGCGCCGACACCTTTGTGGCCGGCAGCGCCATTTTTGGCAAGCCGGACTACAAGGCCGTCATTGACCAGATGCGCTCGGCCCTGAAGGCCTGACGTTGCCCACGCTGTTTTCGGTCTCGGGTGAGTAAGGCGGGCCGATCTTGAACACGCCGCTCACGCGTGCACACGGCGTGCCATCGGCGCGCACCAGGCCCTGAACGAAGACCAGTGAGCGTGTGGCGCGCAGGGTTTGCGCCTCGCCTTCGACCCAGCAGCCCAACGGTGCGGGCGCGAGGTAGTCGATCTGCAGGCTGATGGTGGGCAGAAAGCGCGGGCCGATTTCGGGCGTGGTGCGCAACGCCGTGGCGGGCAGCAGCATGTCGCAGAAGCTGGCCATCATGCCGCCGTGCAGGTTGCCCATGGGGTTGGTGTGTTGTTCCAGCACACGAAAACCCAGCTTCACCACATCGCCCTGGTGCATCAGGTACAGCGGCCCGTTGTGCCGCATGAAGTTGCCACCCATGGCCAAAGGGGCGAAGCCGGCAGGGATGGGCGGCTTGACGCTCATCGCGTTTCGCGTTCCACGTCCTGCTGGAAGCTGGCCGCGTGCATCTGCGCCTGCTCGCGCATCATGGTCGGGTAGACCACCTGGAAGTCGGCCACGATCTGGGCCAGGGGCATGTCGTCGAAGGCGCCGCGCTGGTTCACGTACTCCATGTGGCGGTTGCCGGCCTTGTCGAAGGGGTGGTAGATCGAATCGTGGCGGCCATCGAAATCCAGCGGCAGCAGGCCGAAGCGTTCGCACAGCTCGATGTTGAAGGCCGGCGTGGCCTTGACCCACTGGCCGTCTAACCAGATGTCGGTGTAGCCGTGCCAGATGAACATGTCGGTGTCCATGGTCTGGCGCATGCGTTCGGTGCTCATGTGGTTGCGCACGTCGGCGTAGCCCACACGCGCCGGGATGCCCACCGCGCGGCAGGCGGCCGCCAGCAGCGCGGCCTTGGGCACACACCAGCCGTAGCCCTTTTCCAGCACGCTGCTGGCGCGCATGTGTTCGGGCGCCAGGTCGATGCGGTAGGGGTCGTAGCGGAAGCCGTCGCGCACCGCCAGATACAGCGCCACCGCGCGTTCGCGTTCATCCGCGCCTTGGGCGTGTTGTTGGGCGAAGGCGATCACGCCGGGGTGGTCGCTGTCGATGAGGGCGGTGGCGGCCAGGCTGGCGGGGGTGGGGGGTGTGGTCATCAAAGTCTCCTGTGCCAGTGTGGCCAAAAGCCGGCTGTGGGCTTGTCACCTCGGCGTCGTTCAACGTTGCATGGTTTGCGGCAGCCAAAGCGCAAGGTCGGGCACCCAGATCAACAGCACCAGCAGCACCAGTGCGGCGATCACAAACGGCAGAACTCCGCCAAAAATACGTTGCGACGGTATGCCACTGGCCCGCTCAAGCACAAATACGTTGAGACCGATGGGCGGTGTGATCATGGCGATTTCCATCAGCACGGTCAGGAAGATGCCGGTCCACACCGGGTCGTAGCCCAGGCCTTTGGTGATGGGTAGCACCAGGGGCAGCGTGAGTATCAGCATGCCGAAGGTGTCCATGATGGCGCCCAGCACCAAATAGAGCAGCACCAGTGCCAGCATGATCATCATGGGTGAGACCGCCAGCCCCGACACCCAGCCCACCATGTGTTCGGTCAGTCGGGTTTGCACCAGGAAACGCGAGAACACCACGCCGCCCATCAGCACCAGAAAAATCGATGCCGAGGTGCGAACTGTTTCTTGTAACGCCAGGCGGAGGCCCTGCCACTGGAAACGCCCTGTGCCCACGGCGATCAATACCACGCCAACCACCCCCACGCCCGAGGCTTCGGTGGGTGTGAAGGCACCAATGTAGATACCACCGATGACCACCACGAACAGCAAAGCCACCGCCAGCGCACCGTGCAATTCGTCACGCAGCGATGAGGACGGCTTCGCGACCGCCCGTGTTGCACCACGTGCCGGGTAATGACGCCGCTGCAGCATGACGGTCACGGCAAAAAACAGTGCGAGCAACAGGCCAGGCACTATGCCTGCCATGAACAACGCGCCAATGGATGTCTCGCTCCAGACGCCATAGATCACCAGCGGAATGCTGGGTGGGATGAGGATGGCCAGGGTGGCTGCGCTGGCCACTGTGCCGGTGGCCAGCGATTCGCTGTAGCCGCGTTTGACCATTTCGGGCACCGCAATGTTGCCCATGGTGGCCACTGCAGCGACGCTCGAGCCGGTGACGGCGCCAAAAGCGCTGGAGGCCATCACGGTGGACACCCCCAGGCCACCCGGCAGGCCGCCCACCAAACGCTGGGCCAGGGTGAACAGATGATCGGCCAGCCCGGTGCGAAAGATGAGCTGACCCATCAAGATGAAAAGGGGCACAGCCACCAGCACGAAGTTGGTGCCGTTGTCCCAGAGCACCAGGCCCACTTGTGTGAGCGCCTGCGTTGGCCCGGACAGCAATGTGTATCCCAGCGCGCCCGCGCCCATCAGCGTCAGCCCCACGGGCAGGCCGGCGATCACCAGCACCAGCATGCCCACCATCACCAGCGCACCCAGTGTCAGCGGCTCCATCAGCGACCGCCTTTCTGCGTCAGCCGCACCACTTCCACCACCGCTGCCAGCAGCGCCGATGTGGCGGCCAATGCGGCCAGCGGCCAGAAGGGAATCGCAACAAACTCGGCCCGTTCGCCAAACTCGCGCATGTCCAGTGCCAGCACCGCCATGGCCCAGGCCAACAGTGCCAGCAGTGTGGCGGTGAGCAGGCGGCGCAGCATGGTGAAGCCGCGTTGCAGCGAGGGCGACAGGCGTTCCTCGACCAAAGTCACGCGGATGTGTTCGTCGGCCCAACTGGTGCCAGCCAGGCCGACGGTCATGACCAGCAGCAGCAGCAGCTCTTTCACGTCGGTGCCCCAGGCCAGTGGTGCGTTGAACACATAGCGCAGGCTCACGTCGACCGTGACCAGCAGGGCGAGAGCCGGCAGCAGCACATAGGCTGCCCAGCCCTCCCAGAAGGCGATCAATTTGTGCATGGAATCGGTGCGCTTATTGGGGCAGCAGACCAGCGACCGGTTGTTCCACGGTCAGCTTGAACAACTCGTCGGGCGTGGCATTGCGGTACTTGGCTTCCAGGCGGCGGATGTCGGCCAACAATGCGTCGGCCGGCACGCCGGCGGCCTTCTGGTCGGCCACCCACTTGTCTTGCACGGGTTTGAGTGTGGCCACCCAAGCGGCTTTTTCCTCGGGCGTCAGGGTGATCAGCGTGACGCCGTTCTGACGGTAGATCTCCTTGGCCTTGGTGCGGAAGTCCACGCCTATGCCTTGGCTCACGGCGTGCCCCATCAGTTGTTGAAAGTGAGCAAAGGCCGGCTTGAGCGCGGCAGGCAGGTTTTGGTAGGCGTTGCGGTTGATGCAGGTGTCAACGTGTTGTGCGGTCAGGCCCAGGGTGGTGTGGTACTTGGCCAGTTCATAAATCTTGAAAGGAACAAAACCGGGGTCCACCCAAATCACCGCATCGGCCACGCCTTGCTGCATGGCGGTGTAGATCTCGGGGAAGGGGATGTTGAGCGTGACCATGCCCAGCGCGGCGGCGGCCTCGGGCGAAAACCCCTGGGCGATGACACGCAGACCCTTGAGGTCTTCGGGCTTGCGAATTGGCTTTTTGCTCATGATGTCGGACACACCGGCGACGGCCGTGTAACCGTACAACACGCCGCGCGCCTGCCATTCCTTGGTGAAGTACTTGGGCGCCAGCTCCTGAATCACCCGGGTGGCTACCACCGGGTTTTCAGGCGTGACAAAGGGCACCTCGATGGCCTTGTGCAGTGGAAATCCGCTGGCTTCATACGATGTGTAGCAGGTGGCGTGTTCGGTCACACCATTGCGCACCGCGCGCCAGCCATCGGCCGCTGCGTGCAGGGTGCCACCGTGAAATTCTTCGATCACCAGCTTGCCATTGGTGGCCTTGCCCAGCCACTCGAAACCCCGGTGCCACACCGTGGGCACCAAGGAGGCGGCCGGGTTGGGCGATGAAAAACGCAGCTTTACGGGTGCACCGTCGTAGGTGACTTTGGGCTGGGCTGCGGGCACCTTGCCGGCGAACCAGTCTTCGGTGGTGTAGGCGTGCGCCCAGGTGCTCAAGGCCAGGCTCAGGGCCAGGGCGCCAGTCAGGCGGGACAGGGTGGGCTTCATCTGGGATTCTCCAATGGGGACGGGCGTGAGGGAAAGCAGACGATTTTCACCCATGCTGCTTGAAGCTTGAAATACATATTTGTGGGTTGCATATAACCATGTTGACGCGGTTTGTGACGTCGCAGATGGGGCGCCGATAATCCAGCCCCATGACGCCCGCCTTCCCTCCCATCGTGCGCCCTGACCTGCGCTTTCTGCTGGCGCACCCGGCGCACTTCATCGCCCTGGGTGCGGGCTCAGGCCTGAGCCGCAAGGCGCCCGGCACGGTGGGCACTTTGTGGGGCTGGGCCGCCTTCTTGTTGTTGCAAACCCTGTGGCAGCCCACCGACATCCAGTGGGCGGCCACCCTGGGCCTGATGGTGCTGGGCGGCTGGTGGGCGGCCGAGGTGACCGCGCTGCACATGGGCATTGCCGACCCCGGCCACATCGTCATCGACGAAATTGTGGCCATCTGGCTGGTGCTGTGGTTGGCCATGCCCATGGGCTTCTGGGGCCAGGCGGCGGCCTTTGCCCTGTTCCGCTTTTTCGACGCCGCCAAGCCGCAGCCCGTGCGCTGGGCCGACCGGCTGTTCAAAGGCTTTGGCGCGCGCGGCGCCTGGGGCATCATGTTCGACGATCTGGTGGCGGCTTTTTGCACGCTGCTGGTGATTGCCGTTTGGCGGTTTTGACGAGTGGTTTTGACAGGCGCTTCTGATGGACGACGACACCCTTCACCTCTGCATCCAACTCGCCGACACGCTGCGCGCGCATGGCCTCATGTTGGCCACGGCCGAGAGCTGCACCGGTGGCCTGATCGCCGGTGCCTGCACCGACCTGAGCGGATCGAGCGACTGGTTTGAACGGGGCTTTGTCACCTACTCCAACGCGGCAAAAACCGAGCTGCTGGGCGTGCCCGCCGCGCTGATCGACACCCACGGCGCAGTGAGCGAACCGGTGGCCCGTGCCATGGCCGAAGGCGCGGTGGCGCATTCGCATGCGCAGTTGGCGGTGGCTGTGACCGGCGTGGCCGGCCCCACCGGCGGCAGCGCCGACAAGCCCGTGGGCACGGTGTGGTTTGGCTGGTGCGTGAACGGGAGCACCCACAGCGAATGCCAACGTTTTGATGGCGACCGCGCCGCCGTGCGTGCCTCCACCGTGCGGCACGCGCTGGCGGGTGTGCTGGCGCGTTTGTAGTTCAACTTTTCAGGAGCGAGCCATGCACCCCAACCAACAGACGCTCTTGCGTTTCTACCAGGCGTTTGCCCGGCTCGATGCCGACGCCATGGCCGCGTGTTACGCACCCGACGTGGTGTTTGAAGACGAGGTCTTCCAGCTCAACGGCCAGCGCGAGGTGGGGGGCATGTGGCGCATGTTGTGCGCCGCCACCCGCACCAAGGGGCGCGACGATTGGCGCCTGGATTTCAGCGGTGTGGCGGCCGATGCCCGCACCGGCCAGGCCCACTGGGATGCCCACTACCGATTCAGCGCCACCAACCGCCTGGTGCTTAACCGCATCGATGCACGGTTCGAGTTCAACGAACAAGGCCTCATCACCCGCCACCGCGACCGCTTCGACTTCTGGCTTTGGGCTCGGCAGGCGCTGGGCATGCCGGGTTGGCTGCTGGGCTGGATGCCCTGGTTCCGCCAGAAGGTGCGCGCCCAGGCCATGGGTAACCTGAACAAATTCCTCGCTTCGCAGGGCTGAGCATGCACACCTTCGATTGGCGCGGTTTTGAGGCGCGCGACTTTGCCGTGAACGGCATCACCCTCCACGCACGCGTGAGCGCCGACTGGGACAACACGCGCCCCGTGCTGCTGCTGCAACACGGCTTTCCGCAAACGCATGTGATGTGGCGGCGCGTGGCGCAGGCGCTCCAACCGCACTACCGGCTGGTGCTGCCCGATCTGCGCGGCTACGGCGACTCGACCAAGCTGGTGGGCCAGGACGACCACGCCCAGGCCAGCAAACGCGCCATGGCGGCCGACCTCGTGGCGCTGATGGACACGCTGCAGGTGAACCGCTTTGCGATGTGTGGCCACGACCGGGGTGGCCGCGTGGCGCACCGCCTCGCGCTCGACCACCCCGACCGCCTGGAGCGGCTGTGCGTGATCGACATCGCCCCTACCTTCGACATGTATGCCGCCACCGACATGGCCTTTGCCCGCGCGTACTACCACTGGTTCCACCTCATCCAGCCCGCGCCTTTGCCAGAGACCATGATCGGCGGCGACGCCCGCGCCTACCTGAGCGCCAAGCTGGGCGGCTGGGGCGCCGGCGGCCTGGCCCACATCGAGCCCGGTGCCCTGGCCGAATACGAGCGCACCTTCTGCCGACCCGAGGCCATCCACAGCGCCTGCGAGGACTACCGCGCCAGCGCCGGCATCGACCTCGAACACGACCGCATCAGCCGCGAGCGGGGCGACAAAATCGCGTGCGACACCCTGGTGCTCTGGGGCGCCAAAGGCGTGGTGCACCGCCTGTTCGATCCATTGGCCCTGTGGCAGGCACAGTGCGCCGCCACGGTGAGTGGTCACGCCATGGACGCCGGCCACTTCATCCCCGAAGAACAGCCCCAAGCCACCGCCGCCGAACTGCACGTTTTTTTTGGAAAGACCGCCCCATGATCGTTGTCCACCACCTCAACCACTCGCGCTCGCAGCGCGTGTTGTGGCTGCTTGAAGAGCTGGGTATGCCCTACCGCATCGAACGCCACGAGCGCGACCCCAAAACCATGCTCGCACCGCCCGCGCTGCAAAAGGTGCACCCGCTGGGCAAGTCGCCCGTCATCACCGACGGCAAGCTCACCGTGGCCGAGTCCGGCGCCATCCTCGAATACCTCGTGGAGCGCTACGGCGAAGGCCGCTTCGTGCCGCAGGTGGGCACACCCGAACACCTGCGCTACCGCTACTGGATGCACTACGCCGAGGGCTCGCTGATGTCGCCCCTGCTGATGAAGCTGGTGTTCGACCAGGTCGAAAAAGCGCCCATGCCCTTCTTCGCCAAACCCATCGCCAAGGCCATCGCCGCCAAGGTCAAAGGCGCCTTCGTCAGTCCCAACATCGAACGCCACCTCGACTACCTGGAAGGCGAACTGCAACACGCCGACTGGTTTGCCGGCCGCGACTTCAGCGCCGCCGACGTGCAGATGAGCTTCCCCCTCGAAGCCGCCGCCGCCCGCGCCGGCCTCAACAACAGCCGCCCCCGCCTGATGGATTGGCTGCAGCGCGTCCATGCCAGGCCGGCTTACCACAGGGCGCTGGAACAGGGCGGGCCGTTTGAGATTTTGGGGTGAGGGGCAGTTCTATCAGAGTCCTGCCGTTCGTAGCGCGGTGACGTTCACGAGCCCTAACGCCGTCGCACAGCCGATGCCGAAGGCGGTCGGATGCAGCGGCCTGTTCGGCATCGCTGCATGACGTCACAGCAATACGTCATCGAGCTGAGACCGCAAGAATAGCCTTGGGATTCTCACGAGCAATGGCTAGTAGTGTGCGTGCTGCACCACTCGGTTGCTTGCGTCCTTGCTCCCAGCCCTGCAGAGTGCGGACGGAAACGCCAAGTAGGCTGGCGAACTGAGATTGGGACAACCCTGTTGCCTCACGCGCTTCGCTGGCAGACGAGGCGACAGCTTTGCCTTTGCCCGCCTTCATGTCACGGATGGATTGGAGTATCTCTGCCCCTACGTCACGCGTCGCCTCGAACGCGGCTATTTCGGCAGAACTGAGCTTTCTAGACTTCGAGGGCACGACGTATCTCCTTGAGAGTGTCGAGAGAGATGTTCTCTGACTTCGACTTTGCGTACAGGGTGAGAAGGTAGACCTCGCCGGCTTCGTTCCTAATGAGGTAGACGATCCGCACCCCGCCTGACTTGCCAGTACCTTCCCTTGACCATCGGACTTTGCGAACACCGCCGGACCCACGTATGACAGAGCCGGCATCCGGGTTGACCGCGATGAATGAGGCGAACTCTGCACGTTCATCCTCATCCCAATATCGAGGCCACAGACGCTGGAAGATGGGGCTCTCGACAACGGTCAACATCCTGCAACTATACGCCTAAGGCGCATGGGGGTCAAAGGGCCTGCTCCGATGTCGAACGTTTGAGCTGAGCGCCCTGCCGGTGGCAGTCCGTTCGAGTGCACCGCATCCGCTCGCTGTGGATGGGCACGCGCACCTCTCGCATCAACGCCCTGCGCGGCTTTTGCCGCGAGTTCGGCATCACCATTCCACAGGGCGCCCGTACCGGTGTCGAAGCCATCGCCCGCGTGCTGGCCGATCCGCGTTCGGCTGTCCCTGACTTGATCCGACACACGGCTGGCATGCTGCTCGAAGAAATTCGCCTGCTCGAAGCTCGCATCGCCCAGGTCGAGCGCGAACTCGCCAGCGTGGCCCGCCAGAGCCCGGCCTGCACGCTGCTGCTGTCGGTGCCCGGCATCGGGCTGCTGAGCGCCACCGCGCTGGTGGCCGCCACCTCGGGCGATGTCACGCACTTCCAGGATGCGCGCCACTTCGCCAGCTGGTTCGGCCTGACACCGCGTGAGTTCAGCTCCGGCTCCAGCCGATACCTGGTCGTCCCTGAAAAATCCCCGGAAGCCGCATGAACACTGTTGTCTGGGGTGATATCGGGGGCGAGGAACTCCCAGTTTGATATCCAATAGGGGCTGTTTTCTGGGAGTTCTGCCGTGCTGTTTGCCTGCCCCGCCACCGACGATTTCTTTCACTCGCGCATCGACCACATGATCGACCTGCGCCATCCCCTGGCCGTGCTGTCCTCGCGCATGCCCTGGCAGGAGATCGAAGCGCGGGTGGCCCAGGTGTTCTCTCGCAAAGGCCGCGCCGGTGTGGCCATGCCCGACCTGGATCTTTTTGGCGAACAGGTGCAGCGAGCACAAGTGAGCAGCAACGCCGGGCGCCCCCGCGTGCCGCTACGCACCATGATCGCGCTGCTGTACCTCAAGCACGCCTTCAACGAGTCCGACGAAGGCGTCGTTGAGCGCTGGGGCGAAACGCCAACTTGGCAGTTCTTCTCAGGGCAGGCGTACTTCGAACACCACCGACCCTGCGACGCCACCACCTTGGTCAAGTTCCGGCAATTGGTGGGCGACGAAGGCGTGGAAGAACTGCTGGCGCAGACCATCAACGTGGCCGTCGAGCTCAAACTGATCAAGCCGCAGGAGCTTGCCCGCGTGATCGTGGACAGCACCGTGCAGCACAAGGCGATTGCCCACCCCACTGACAGCCGCCTGTTGGAGACCGCCCGGGTCAAGCTGGTCGAGGCAGCCAAGGACGCAGGCATCGATTTGAAGCAGACCATTGCCAAAGAGGGCAAGAACCTCAGTCGCAAGGCCGGGCGTTACGCCCACGCCCGCCAGTTCAAGCGCATGCGCAGTGCCATCAAACGCCAGCGCACCATCGTGGGTCGGCTGCAGCGCGAGGTCCAGCGCAAGGCCAGCGTCATCGGGGTAGCGGTGCAGCAAGCGCTCGCCGACACCTTGAACAAGGTCCAGCGCATCGTGACCCAGAGCGGCCAGCGCAAAGCCACCGACGGACAACGCAAGCTCTACGCCTGGCATGCGCCCGAGGTGGACTGCATCTCCAAGGGCAAGGCCAGAACACCTTACGAGTTCGGGGTGAAGGTGGGCATTGCCAGCACGCTCAAGGGCAACCTGATCGTTGGCGCCCGGGCGTTTCACGGCAACCCGTATGACGGCCACACCTTGAACGAACAACTGGAGCAGGCGGCCATCCTGATGCAGGACAGCAAGGCAAAGCCGACGACAGCGTTTGTGGACTTGGGCTATCGCGGCGTGGATGCACAGAACCCAGATGTGCACATCTGGCACCGGGGCAAGAGCAAACGCATCAGCGAGCAGGAGAGAAAGCTGCTCAGGCGGCGCCAGGCGATTGAACCCATCATCGGGCACCTCAAAGCCGACCACCGCATGGGCCGCTGCCACCTCAAAGGTGAGCAGGGCGACCGACTGCATGCGGTGCTGTGTGCGGCGGGGTACAACATCCGCTGGCTGCTGCGCATGATCGCCAAGAAGGGGGTGCCCTTCTTGCAGCGGCTGTATTTGCGTCTGTGCACGATGGCCGGCGGACAGCCGAGCTGGTGGCTGACACTGCGCACTTGGCTGGCGGGCACACCGCGCTGGCCAGAATCACGCGCAGTCGGGGTGTGAAATGAATATTTCAGGGCCGACTACCTGGGACGCATCTCCAAGAAGGGAGACCGCTACGTGCGCATGCTGCTCACCCACGGCGCACGCAGCGTGCTGCGAGCGGCCAAGGTGGCCGATGGCGCGGGCAAGGATATCTGCGGCATCCGCCGATGGGCGCTGGATGTGCAGGGGCGATCAAATCACAACAAGGCCACCTGTGCGCTGGCCAACAAGCTCGCGCGCATCTGCTTTGCCACGCTGCGCGACCATGCGCCGTTTGATGAAGCGACACGGCTGACCAAGAAACAGAACCGGCAGAGTTTCGTCATGCCGACCTGATCCCTCCGGGCCTTTTAACTCACCCCATCTCACCGTTGCGACGGGTTTGATCGACCATCATGGCCAATAGGGTTCCTCCCACACCGCACAACGCCGATAACTCTTCCGGCAGCTTGCCTGCCGCTTGCAACGTGTGGCGACGCGGTGACGCAGATTCCATGTCGGCACGGGACATTGACGATCCCACCACAGATGCCGGATATACGACTGCAGGTGCTTTACCCACTGGGTCCCAATCGGTCAGTCCCTTGCCGTTGAGGGGGAGTCCATATACGAAGGGTTAGCCACCAGCCAACGATACTAAACCTTTAACTGTTATTCCTACTGCTGCCTTCCCTAGGCCGCCGATTGCACCTTTCAAGAAATCTTTCTTGACATCGGGGAAACTCAGTTTTGACTCCGATTGGCGAAGTTGTGCAATCTTCTCTCTGAAGGTATTGACGGATTGCTCGTCATAGATCGACAGCAGTACATTACATATCTGATCGGCATCGGCCCTTACGACTTCAGAATTAAAAGAGCCGTCAAATACTAGCCCGTGATCCTTCATGTGGCCTTGCAGCCAGTTTCTGGTGAAGGAGTCCTCAATAATTAATCCGATCCTCCTCTTATCAGAATCAAGTTGCGATTTTGCAATTACCTCAAGCAGCCTAGATTTCGCTAGGTCTTCGTTGTTGGGTGTGTACTTTAGTGTCGCTTCATACCGTAGTGCCTTTATCCTTGAGTTTGGCGCCTTTAGTAGGATGCTCACTGATTGATTGGAGAGCGCCTTCAGCGGCTTTCCGTCTACCAAGCCATATTCGTCGAGGAGGTAGATGAGCAAGACCTCAATGTCTCGCTTCGAGAGCGATCCGAGACCGTTCGCAAGATAAGAATCTAGAAAATGTGATTTGAAAGCGTCCATTAAAATAATATTGTTATTTGAGCGGTGATTGATCTGTGTGCTGGCGCGAAACGGCATCCTATTTCGGCGGGGAGTCAGTCGTGACGCTTGATGCAGGATCGGATGCAGGGGACGGCAACGGTACGCCAATTGGCTGTCTAAGCAATTCTGGTCCCATTGGTCCGTCGCGGACGACAATTTCGAGTAAATCTACTTCAATGGCTCGTGTAAACAGCGTTGAATCCTTGGGCTCAGAAATCGTAGGTTTCGTTGATTGTGTAGCCTCGAATACAGAGAACTGAAGCCCCTTAGGACGAACTCGGAATAGTACGACATAGTTCTTCGATATTCTTTCGGCATCTCTTGGTTCCGCAGAAATGTCGACAGAAATGGTCCTCTCTTTGAATGAATCGGCCATTCTGGCGCGCATGCTTTCTGGAAGAGTTGCCAATATGGGGTTCTCTGTCTCCTTCAGCATCGAATTAACCTGCTCAGGAGGGACGAATAGCAGGTAGCTGGTAGACCAAGTCTTTTCCACGGTAACCTTCGCGCCGTAGGAATTTGACCCAGTGTATTCCTCTTTCTTGTCAATGCTGTACGCGGCTTGTAATGGCAATCCGTTTAGGCTCTTGCGTGGCTTAATCTTTGCGACGGGCACCCGAATTGTGAGTACTTTCTTGTCGATATCATACGAGTAGTCTTTATAGCCACGCTCGATACGAAGCAAGGTCGATGCGGCATCCGCCAGCTTCGGCTGCCTTGCCTCATATGCTTCTCTGCTTTCAAATTCTCCCCGCGGTTGTGGCTCAGCAATGGCATTTATCTTGGTGATGTATTCCTGAGCTTCTAGGAAGTCGTATTTGACTGGTTGCGGGCGTGCAGGCTCTGGTTTCGGTACTGAGGCTGACTTCGTAGGCTTCGTCGGAGGTGGCTTCTTCGCATCTTGAGCTAGCGCCGGTTCCAGTAGCGCGATTGCCAGCGCGATCGTGACGACTTGTGCGCCGATTCGTACAAGGACACTGCGGTGCAGCGGCCTATTGGTTTGAGCGTACAACTCTTGGTGCATGGGCAGTGTCCGTCTATGAATGTGAGTGGCGAAGCGGAATGGTCGTGTTCTGGTGGCTAACTGTCGCATCCCGCATAACCTGCGGGATAAAACGGACGATGCAGGATATTCTGATCAGGGCTTCCTCCTGAGAATGGCTTGCCGCCTGGGTTTGGGGTCGATACACTGTTCAAAAACACAGGCATAAACAAACCATGAAACCCGGCCCGCCTGGTTTGCGCTCCACGCGGCTTCTTGACCAGTTGCGGGAGCGGATTCGCTACCTTCACTATAGCCTCAACACCGAGAAGGCTTACCTGCATTGGGTGCGGTTTTTCGTTCGGTGGCATGGCCGCAATGGCGAAATGCGGCATCCGCGCGACATGGCGCGGCAGAGGTGGAGGCGTTTCTGAACATGCTGGCTAATGAGCGCAGGGTTTGCGCCACAGTTTTGCCACGCACTTGCTGCAATCTGGCACCGACATCCACACGGTTCAGGAACTGCTGGGGCACAGCGATGTGTCCACCACCATGATTTACACCCGTGTGCTGAAGGTGGCAGCTGGCGGCACGGCCAGCCCGCTGGATTCATTGGCCTTTGGCGGCTGACTTCCGAGACACAGCGTGATCCTGGGCGGCGCCTGCGTCAGCCCATCGGCGCCGTGCCGCTCAACCCCGAACGCGACTCGGTCATCAAGACGCATTCGGGCTGCACCGATAAACAGCCGTTGGCTGCATGAATAAGGCGACAACTACCTTGACGCGCGCTGCTATCTCGGTCGCCGGCACCCCAGACTTGATTTTTAGTTATTCATGTATATTTCATTGAACTATTCATCAACTGTTCGACATGGCAACTTCTGGCTCCTCTGGTGTTGACCCTCGATGGACTGCTCTGGCCTCATTGTTGAGGGCGGGACCACGCTCGGCCAAAGAGCTGGCAGATGCTTTGGCGATCAGCCAACCCACGCTCTCGCGAACTATTCAGTCTCACCCCGATGGGTTGACGAGTTTTCGGATTTCAGGGGTTCGCACGCCGCAGTACGCCTTGCTGCGTACGCCCCATCCGACACTGCGGCCTCGCCAAACGGTGTATCGGATCTTGAGCAATGGGGCCATAGAGCCTTTCGCTGAAATTGAATTCCTCGCTGGTGGCGGCACGCTGGAACGCACAACGCGCGAGACGGTGCGGTACGACGGTCTGCCGCCCTACATGGTGTTCTCGTCGCCAACGGGCTTTCTGGGACGCCAGGTTGCACGGAATGCCGCCGCCGCACTCCACCTTCCAGAAAGCCTGCAAGACTGGAGCGACGACCACCGGATTGCCTATCTCTTCTCGAGAGGCGTCAATCTGTCGGGCAATTTGATCTATGGCGAAGCCTCGCTGCAGCGAGAAATGGACTTCCGCAACGCCCCGTCAGTCTCGAGCGCCGAGAAGCGCCAGCATTACGTGGCGATGGCCACCGAACTGCGGGACGCCACCTATGGCAGCAGCGCGGGCGGGGAACAACCCAAGTTCCTTTCACTGGTCGAAGACAGTGGTCACGTGATCGTGAAATTTGCGAAGGCAGGCAGCCGCATGGCGTCCCTGCTGCCGCTGGAACACGTTGCACTGCGAACCTTGGAGCACATCGGTGTGCCGGCGGCAAAGACCCAGGTCTTCAGCGCTGGCGACCATGTGTTTCTTGAAGTTCAGCGGTTCGACCGCTTGGGCCGGCATGGTCGGGTGGGCATGCTCTCTTGCGGGGCCATCGATGACGAGTACTTCGGCAGCCGCGATACCTGGTCCGAGTTCGCGGCGCGTTGCGAAAAGGCGGGCTACCTGACGCGCGATGAGGCCCACCATCTCAACGTGCTGGCCGCCTTCAGCGAATTGATTGGCAACACCGACAGGCACTTCGAAAACATTTCGATGCTGCTGGCGGAAAACGGCGACTTTGCCGGACTGGCCCCTGCCTATGACATCTTGCCCATGCGCTACGCCTCGATCGGTGGCGGCGTTGATCCTGCGCTCCATCCAATCACGCCCCGTGTAGGCACCATCGGCGCCAAGCCAGCTGTGTGGCAGCGTGCAGCCCAGGCAGCACACCTTTTCTGGCAGTCCGTGCAACAGGATGCGGTGGGGTTTCCGGTGTCAGCCGAGTTCCGCGAGCTGGCCCATCGCAACCTCGCCGCCGCTCAAACGTTTGTGGCCCCCTTGCTCCCGTGAAGCAAGGCCCCGCCGCCCTGCCGCACCCACCCTGTCCTAAAATCCCCCCCCGTACCGAAAGAACCGTCATGGCCGCAGCCATGGAAGGCTTTCATTCTTGCAGCCAAGTGTGGTGAAGATATGACCAAGCCTTTCATTTCTCTGTGCCCCGAGATCACTCGGGCCGATGCGTTCCACCTCATGGACTGGTTGGAAGACGAGCAGGTGACGCGCTACCTGAGCGATTCGCGCCACGTCTCCCGGTTCATCGAACAAGTGGTCGGGCGGGTTCAGTTGCCCATCCTCACCCATCTCTTCAACCAGGGCGGCCGCTTTTTCATGGCCTGCGACCGGCACGACGTGCCGGTGGGATTTGTGCGTTTGGTCAAGAACGAGGCGGACTGCGAGATGGTCCTGGTCATTGGTGACCGCGACAACTGGGGGCGCAAGCTGGGTGCCAGTGCGATCCGCGAAGGCATGAAGCTGGCGTTTTTGGAGATGCGGGCGGAGCGCCTGATTGCCAAGATCCACGCGGACAACGCGCGCTCGCTCAAGGCGTTCGAGCGTTGTGGCTTTTTGCTTCAAAGTGACACGCCCGCGTTGAAGTCGCTGGCCATGCACTCAGAGCGTTACCTGCGGCTGTTGCGCGAAGGCACTGCAGATGAGGCCACCGGCATCCACATCACCGAAATCGACCAGGCGCGGCTGAGAAACCTGCTGGCGCTGGCGCACCCGTCGGCGGTGTTTGAGCTGGAGCATGAGGTTGAGCGGGCCACCGTGGTGGAGCCGCACCAGGTGCCACAAGACGTGGTCACGATGAACTCGCGTGCCGTGGTGCGTCTGGACGGCGAGGCGGTGGAGGTGGCGCTGGTCTACCCCGAAGAGGCGGACGACAGCGCCGGCAAGTTCTCGGTGTGCTCCGACGTGGGCACCGCCATCCTGGGCTACAAGGAGGGCGATGCGTTTGACTGGCGCATGACCCACCGCACTCGCCACGTGCAGATTGAGAAGGTGCTGTACCAGCCGGAAGCGGCTGGCCACTTTCACCTGTGAGCGCCGCCCAGCCGCTCACTCAGCCGAAAAGCCCGACAGCTTGACCCGCTCAGCCCATGCGGCACGTTCGCTGGCGAGCAGTTTTGGGAAGTCGTCTGGCTGTTTGCTGGGCACGGTGTAGCCCATGTGTTTCATGGCGTCCTGGTAGCGGGTGGACGCCAAGACCTTGTCCAGTTGCGCGCGCCATTGGGTGACCTTGGCGGGGGTCATGCCCGCTTTCCCGAACACGCCAAACCAGTCCACCGATTCCAGTTGCGGCATGCCCAGCTCGCGTGCGGTGGGCACGTTGGGCAATTTGGGATTGCGTTCTTTGGACGTGATGAACAGGGTCTTGAGTTTGCCCTGCCCTTCATGTGGCACCAGCAGCTGCTCGGTGGTGATCAGGAGCGGCACCTGGCCGCCGATGACATCGCCCACCGCCGCTGCCCCGCCCCGGTAGGGCACGTGTGTCAAGGCGATGCCCAGGGCCTTCTCAAGTTGGGCACCCAAAAAATGTTGAGGTGTGCCGTTGCCAGGCGTTGCAAACGCGCTTTGGGGCGCATTCGCTTGCGCCCAGGTTTTGTATGCGGCCAGTGTGGTGGCTTTGGATGCGGGGCCTGCCGCCACGCCGAACCCGTACTCCGCCACGCTGCCCAAGGTGGAGAAGTCCCGTACCGAGTCGTATTTGGCGGCCTTGACGGTTTGGGGCACCAGCGCCAAAACGCTGGCGGGTATCACCGCCACGGTGTCGCCATCGCCCGGGGCTGACAGCAGACTGTCGATCGCGATTTTGCCGCTGGCACCGGGTTTGTTTTCTACCACCACGGTGACGTTGGCGGTCTGTCGCAGTTCTTCGGCCAGGGCGCGCGCCACCGCGTCGGGCGCGCCGCCAGCAGGAAATCCGACCAGGATTTTCACGGTTGCGGGTGGGGTTTGAGCGTGTGCGGCGTTTGCCATTGCCAGCAGTGCGGCGGCGGCCAGTCGCGCGAAGGTTCCAAAGTGGTTCATGTGTCTCCTCTGGTGGTTGTGATTTGTGTGGATCAGGCGACAGGAGACGGGGTGTAGCCGCCAATGCCCCGCCCGGATCGGATGGCCTCGTCGCCGCCATAGAAGTCGATCAGGGCTTGCTGACGACGTTTGGCGCGTTGGTCCACTTCGTCTGGGTCGCACAGCGAGCGCAGCCGCATTTCCCATTCTTTGCAGAGGGCCTGCCGCGCCGGTTGGTCCGACAGGTTCTCCAGCTCTTCGGGGTCTTGATCCAGATCGAACAGCTCGGGTGCCAGATCGCAGTGGTGGACGTATTTGGTGTGGGCGTCCTGCAGCATGAACACGGCCGAACGGGAACCGATGGTGTGGTACTCGGACAACGCCACGCGATCGCCAGGCAGCGGCGACAACAGCGATTGCGAGCGCGCGCTGGCGGTGCTCTGCGCCAGCGGCACACCCACCGCCTCCAGCACCGTGTTGTAGACGTCGACGTGGCTCACGGCCGCTGTTTCGACGCGCCCCGGCGCTACGTCCGGGCCGCTCAGGATCATGGGCACGCCCACGGACTCCGCGTACATCGTGCTTTTGCCCCACAGGCCGCGCGCACCGGTGTTGTCGCCGTGGTCGCTGGTGTACATCACCCGGGTGTCATCGCACAGCCCGGCCTCGGCCAATGCCTCCAGCAGCGCGCCTACGTTCGCATCGAGGTAGGACACCAGCCCGTAGTAGCCACTCAGCGCGCGCCGCACGTCGGCCTCGGTCTTGAAGTGCTGGTTGTAGCCACTTTCCAGCGCGTACTGACGCACAAAGGGGTGGGCCTGCGGGTTCACGCCAAAGTGGTACGCCTTGGGCATTTGAAGCGGTTGGTTGGCATACCGGTCAAAGAAGGCGGGCGGTGCGGTCAGTGGAAAATGGGGGGCCACCAACGAGACCATGAGCACCCACGGCTTGTCGCTGGTGCGCTCGCTGTGCGCGTGCAGCCATTCGATGGCGCGTTGGGTGATCTGTGCGTCGTAGCGCGTGTAGTCCGACTCGCCTGCTTTGGCCGATGCCAGCATGTTGGCACCATCGCCGATGGTGGTTGGCGGGTTGCGCAGCAGCATCTTGACTTCGCCCCGGCCGCCGTGGATGTGCATCGGCAGCAGGCTCTCGGTGAAACCGTAGTCGTCACCTTCCCACCCGCGGTAGTGCAGCTTGCCGATGGACACCACCTCATGACCGGCGGCGCGCAGTACGTGGTGCCAGCTGGGCGTGCGACCGTCGTAGGCGTCCACGTTGTCCCAATGACCCAGTTCGAAGAGTTGGCGACCGGTGGCCAAGGCCGCGCGTGCGGGCACGCAGATGGGGCTGGCGCAACTCGCGTGGGTAAATCGCGTGCCGCTGGCAGCCAAGCGGTCCAGGTGGGGCGTGTGTATCTCCGGGTGGCCGGCGCAGCCCATCACGTGAGGGTTGTGTTCGTCCGAAACGATGAGCAGCAGGTTCTTGGGGGGCAGCGGTGTCATGGCCGCATTGTTCAAGGCCGCATCGTGGCTGTCTGTTCCTGCTGGAACAAAGCGCTGGCGCGGTCTCAGGTGCCGGCGGTCAGCGCGCCATGCTGGAGCACCTCGATGCGCCCCCGGCCCAACCTCACCACGCCGTCGCATTCCAGTTGCTTCAGCGCCAGCGAGAGCTTGGGCCTGCTCACGCCGCAGCGTTGCGCCAGTTGCTCGTGGGTGACCACCACGTACCACGGCTGGCCGGCATGCGCGGGCGCCGTGGCCAGCGCCACGCGCGCCAGGCCGGCACGGACCCGTTCGTGCACGCTCCGCTCAAGCCAGCCGCGTTCCCGGGCGCGGACCTCGCGCAGGCGTTGCGCTAAAAAGCGTACCAGCAGCAGGAGCAGGGGTGGGTGCTGCTGGAGCAACGATTCCAGTTCGGCCTTGGGCAGCCAGCGCACCTGCGCCGTTTCGGCGGCCAGCAACTGGCCATGGACGGGTTCGTCGGCAAACAGCGCGGAGAGCAAGGCGATCTCACCCGGCCCGAACGACACCGGTATGACCCGGGTGCCCTCTTCACCCAAGGCAAGCACGGCATCCAGCCTGCCCTGAACGACGAAGGGTAAGGCCTGAAGCCGATGATCCGACAGGTTCAGCCACCACCCTTTGTTGAGTCGCTGCACAGGAAATCGCGCCGTGTCCAGCTGGGTCCACACCGTAGCGGCGAGCTCGTGCGAAAGGGCCAGGCTGCTGGTGGGTTTTGGCATTGGCGGATGGCTTCGTGCTGTGCCCAGCGGTCAGGGCGCCGGTTGCGGTTCCAAGCTCAGGTTGCCCCGTGGCACTTCTTGTACTTCTTGCCGCTGCCACACGGGCACGGGTCGTTGCGGCCGGGTTCGGCTTGCTTGCGCACGGTCTCCACGCGGGGGCCGATGTTGCGCCAGATTTCGGCCAGGTCGTACACCGCCCAGATGCCTTCACCGAACAGGTTGATGCGGTCCTCGCTCACGCTGGGCGGGCCGTCTTCCTTGTACATGGACACCGTGGGTTCGCCGGTGTCGTCTTCGCTCAGGGCGACGATGGTTTCCAGCGATTCGTCCAGCCACTTGGCGGCGTCGCGGTCGCGCGGGGGCGCCCATTCTTCGGGCCAGTTTTCCACCGCGAACATGAAGCCCAGCGCCCACACCTGGCCAAAACTCGGCAGGGGGTCGTCGCCCATGTCGGCACGCTCTTCGTCGCTCAGGCAGGCCACGGCGCCCCGGATGTCCACCACCTCGGGCGAGTAGGCGCGCTCGTCGTCAAGCGACTCCACCGGCGTGCCCAGGGCTTGCGCCACCTCGTTCCAGCGGCGTGTCCACAGCGTCATGAACTGGGTGAACTGGGCTTCGTCTTGGAACAGGCTGCTGGTGGCGATGCCTCCGTTGTCGCCGTCACCAAACAGCACAGGGAAATATTCGCTGGGCAGGATGACCCGGCGGCAGCAGACCAGCGCGGCGATGAAACCTTCGCAGAACTCCCACTGCGGGATTTCGTCGTGGCGTTCGCGCAGGCCGTCCAGGATGCTGTCCAGGGCGTCGAAGTCGTCGGGCGACATCGCTGTGGAAGGGGCGTTGCTGGGCGCAGTGGTATCGGTGTTCATCGCGGCGTGTCGGTCGGTAACGGGGCGCCAAGTGTACGGCGATAGCGGCTTATGATGGCCGCCAACCGACCGCAGGAGCGCCGCATGCTGGACAAACTCAACCACCTTTACCCGGTGCGCTACACCGCCCTGGGCGTGTGTGTGGTGGCCGCGCTGTTGAGCTTGTTCACGCTGATCGCCTTTGGCAAGGGGCTGCTGGCCTTGCTGGTGTTTGGCGGCCTGAGCGTGGTGGGCGTGCGCGATCTGCGGCAAGGGTACAGCGCGGTGCGGCGCAACTACCCGGTCATTGGCAACCTGCGTTTCATGCTGGAGAAGATCCGGCCCGAGATGCGACAGTACTTCATCGAGAACGACACCGAAGCGACGCCTTTTTCGCGCTCGCAGCGCAGCCTGGTGTACGCCCGCGCCAAAGGTGAAACCGACAAGCGCCCTTTTGGCACGCAGGTGGATGTGAAACGTGACGGCCACGAGTGGCTGAACCACGCCATGGTGCCCAGCGTGATCGACAGCCACGACTTTCGCCTCACCATCGGCGGGCCGGCCTGCACCCAGCCTTACGACGCCAGCATCTTCAACATCTCGGCCATGAGTTTTGGGGCGCTCAGCGCCAACGCCATCCAGTCGCTCAACGCGGGCGCCAAAAAGGGCCGTTTCGCGCACGACACGGGCGAAGGCTCGATCTCTGCCTGGCATCGTGTGCACGGCGGCGACCTGATCTGGGAGATCGGCTCGGGCTACTTTGGCTGCCGCAACGACGACGGCACATTCAACGCCGACAAGTTCCGCGCCAACGCGCTTGACCCGCAGGTGCGCATGATCGAGATCAAGCTCAGCCAGGGCGCCAAACCCGGCCACGGCGGCGTGTTGCCGGGCGCCAAGGTGACAGCCGAAATCGCCGCTGCGCGGGGTGTTCCGCAAGGACAGGACTGCGTGTCGCCCGCTTCGCACAGCGCCTTCTCAACGCCGCTGGAGCTGATGGACTTCATCGCCCGCCTGCGCGCTTTGAGCGAAGGCAAGCCGGTGGGCTTCAAGTTCTGTGTGGGCCACCCGTGGGAGTGGTTTGGGCTGGTCAAGGCCATGCAACAAAGTGGCATCACACCCGACTTCGTCGTGGTCGATGGCGCGGAGGGCGGCACCGGCGCCGCGCCGCTGGAGTTCACCGACCACGTGGGCGCGCCGCTGCAGGAAGGCCTGCTGCTGGTGCACAACACCTTGGTGGGCGTGAACCTGCGCGACCGCATCAAGATCGGCTGCGCCGGCAAGGTGGTCAGCGCCTTCGACATTGCCCGCGCCATGGCCATGGGCGCCGACTGGTGCAACAGCGCGCGTGGCTTCATGTTTGCACTGGGTTGCATACAGGCCCAGGCCTGCCACACCGGCCACTGCCCCACCGGCGTGACCACCCAAGACCCGCTGCGCCAGCAGGCGCTGGACGTGAACAACAAGACCACGCGGGTGTTCAACTTCCACCAGAACACGCTCAAGGCCTTGCAGGAGCTGGTGCAGGCCGCCGGCCTGCCACACCCCAGCGGCATCACCGCCCACCACATCGTGCGCCGCGTGAACGAGAACGACGTGCGCCTGCTCTCCAACCTGCTGCCCCAGGTGCGCCCAGGCGCCTTGCTGCAAGACAGCACCGAAGGTTTGCACCGCGTGTTCACCGAGTTCTGGGCACCGGCGCGGGCGGACCGGTTTGGGATGGGGGCGGGGTAGGTGACGACAGAAATGTGTGCGTGCGCGAGTGGCCTGTGCTAACCTTTTCGCATGAACGTCGCGCTTGATCCCATCGTGTCCGAGTTTTCCACTCAACAAGAGGCGGACGCGCACGACCAGTGGTTTCGCGCCCGGGTCGAGGCGGCACTGCGCCGCGCTGACGATCCAGAGACGCCCCGGTTCAGCACAGACGAAGTCATGCGACGCATGGACGCGGTGATTCACGCAGCCGAAGCAGGACATGCTCAAGGTTCTGTGGCTTGAGTCCGCGCTCGAAGACCTGAGCACCATTGCCGAGTTCATCGCCGAACGCGATGTGCGGGCAGCACGTCGGCTGGTGGCGCGTTTGATCGACGATGCCGATGCGCTGGCCGTTCTGCCTGCCCAGTACCGGCGAGGGCGGGTGGCCGGTACCCATGAGCTGGTATCGCATCCCAACTACATACTGGTGTACCGGTACACGGTGGATTGCATCGAAATTTTGAGCGTGCTCCACGCCAGGCAGCAGTACCCGAGGTAGGCCTACACCGCCAGATCGATCTGCTGCAGCGCCCCGGCGCCGCCGTCTTCACGCAGGTACACACCGGTGCTGCGCACCTCGCCCAAGGTCTGGTTGGTGGCGTCGCGCAACGAGAACGGGCTGGCCACGCGGCCCAGGTAGAGCGCGCCCACGTTGGCCTCGCGCAGGCTGCGCAGGCGGTCCTGGCCTTCAGCGTCTTTCTGCCACACCTGCAGCTGGTCGAACGCGCGGTCGTTTTCGTCTATCCAGCCGTTGCCGTCGTCGTCCAGTGCGGCCAGATCGGCAAAGCCGTCGCCACTCAAAGCGCCAAACAGCTCGCGGCCATCGTCCACGCTGCCGTTGCCGTTTTTGTCGAGCACCAGAAAGCCGCTGCCGGCGCCCACAAAGGCCATGTTGTCGAGGTTGCCATCGGCGTCCAGGTCGAAGTCGAAGCGCAGGTCGGACAGCTCGCCGGCAGGACCATCAAAGTGGATGACCAGCGGGTCTTTGAGCAGCGCGTCGCCGGCGCGCAGGGAGACGCTGCTGGTCTCCAAGTACTCTCGCCGCATCTCCAGCGACAGGGCGAAGTTGATCTCACGGCCGTCGCTGGTCTTGACCGTGCCTTCCACCTGCACCTGGGTGTGCTGGGCCTCGTAGCGGGTTTCCGTTCGGTCGTAGCTCAGGCCCCAGCCCGCGCGTTGTGCGGCGGGGTTGGGGTTGGGGGTGCTTTGTGATGGGGCTTTGCCGGTCAAGTCCTCGGCGCGGAAGAGGCGCACCTTGCGGCCCGTGATGAGTTCGACCAGCCGGATCAGTGGTTCCAGCTTGGGGTCCACCGATTCGGCATCGGCGTTGGAGGCGGCTTGACTGGCGGGTGCGGTCTGCGCCATGGTGGCCGGCGCTGCCGCAGGCAGGTTGCGTGGCATCGCCTGCGCCCGTGCTGAGAGGTGGGTCACCATCGAAGAGGCGCTGGTGCGGCTGCTGTCGCGGTTCAGCTCCAGGCGGTGGTTGCCGTTCCACAGGCGCAGCTGCTCTTGCACGCGGTGGTGCGACACCTCGCTGTGCTGGCTGGCCATGGCCACGCTGGCGGTTTCGATCTTCATGGTTCTGTCGAAATCGGCGCCGACTGCCGCGGCTTGAGGGTGTTCCGACAGGCGGTGGTGGGGTCAGGTCGCGGGCGGCGTTGCGTCAAAAAAGCGGAACGTGTTGCGGCCGGCCGTTTTGGCTTGGTACATGGCGTGATCGGCGGCGGCCAGCAAGTCGGTGGCGGTGCTGGCGTGGTCTGGGTAACTGGCAATGCCTATGCTGCAGCCCAGGTCGAGTTGCAGCTTGTCCACCACCATGGGCTCGCTCACCAGCGTCAGCAGTTTGCGGGCGATGGCTTCGAGCTGTTCCTGGGTGGCGGGTGCGCCCAGCAAGGCCACAAACTCATCGCCGCCGATGCGGGCCACGGTGTCCACCTCGCGCAGCACACCTTTCAACCGGCGTGCCACGGTCTGCAGCACCACGTCACCCACGTCGTGGCCGTGGTGGTCGTTGATCGGCTTGAAGCGGTCCAGGTCGATGAACAGCACACTCACCGTCTGGGGCACACGCCGCGCCTGGGCCAGTGCGTGGTCCAGGCGTTCCTGGAACTTGCGCCGGTTGGCCAGTCCGGTCAGGGGGTCGTGTTGGGCGAGGTGCTCCAGCTCGTCCTGGTTGTCGCGCAGTTCGCTGATCTGCTCGCCGATTTGCAGGCGCATGTCACGGAAGGCGCGCGCCAGATCGCCGATCTCATCGCGCCGCTCCACCGGCAAGGCGCCCGCCGGCAGACCGCTGGCGACCATGCGGGCGGCGTGGCTGATGGCATTGATGGGGCGCGTCAGTGCCCGGCCCATCCACAGGGCCAGCAGCAGGCTGAGTGCGCACAGGGCGAGCACGATTTGCAGCACGGTCTGGCCCAGCCGGTTGGATTCGGCCAGCACCGCCTGAAGGGGCTGGGTCAGTCCCAAGGTCAGCCGTGTTTCGGGCGAGCTCACCTTCAGCGGTTGGCTCATGAAGGCGGCCACCACGGGTTGGTTGGCGTGGGCGCCCTCGTGGGACTCGAACACCGCGACGTTGTTGTCGCCGCGCACCACAGGCCCCGTGGCAGCGAATTCGTCCTGGATGAAGATGCGCCGGCCGCGGTCGAAGCCAAAGGTCTTGGCAGGCTCGGGGTGGATGAGGATGTCGCCCTCGTGGTTGGCAAAGTACAGCTGGATGCTCTCCGGCATGTCCTTGGCCAGCAACTCGAAGGTGCCGTTCAAGTCGATGTTGATGACCGCCACCCCCAGGGCGCGACCCTGTGCGTCCCTCACCGGGCGGGCCAGTTGCAGCGAGGGCTTGTCCACGCCCAGGTGTGATCCGCGCTCGTGGTTGATGGCCACCCGCGACATGTAGGTCTGGTCGGGCCCGAGCCGCAGCGCCTGCGAGACGTAATCGAAGTGCCCCTTTTCCTGCAAGTCGTCGTCTGCTACCACCATCGGGCCTCGTGGGGCGCGGTCCACCCGCACACGTTCCATGCCGTGCTGGTCGGCGGCAATCAGCCGCACCTGAAAGTAGGACGGTTGTGATTGCAGCATCAGGACCATCAGGTCCTGCAAGGTTTGCTGTTGCGATGGCGTGCCAGGGCCTTGCAGCAGGGCGCGTGCGGCGGGGTGTTCCGCCACCAGCACCAGGTCGCGCTCGATTTCCTCGCGCGCCAACGCCACACGGCGTGCCAGCACAAGGGTCGAGGTCAGCAGCCGGTCTTTGGCCGCGTTCACCAGCAGGGTGCGGCTGGCTTCAAAGGCGTAATAGCCAGTGAGGCCCGCCGCCAGCGCGCCGGCCAAGGCCAGCAGCAGGCTGAGCTTGAGCGCGATGCCGAATTTCATGCGGCCAGCACTTTGGCCGCGCGATCGCCTGACACGATGCGGTCCCACATGCGGGTGCGCTTTTGGGTGTCTTCCACCGGTTCCAGCCAGCGCAAGCGGGCATCCGGGCGGTGAAATGGCGAAGGTGAGGTGGTGTTGGCCAGACCCTGGCGCTGCACCAGCACCTCGCCTGGTCCGGCTTCAAGCAGGTAGTCGATCCAGCGCGTGGCCAGCTCCGGATCGTGGGCGCTGCGGCTCATGGCCCAGCAGTCCAGCCATGCCAGGGCCCCTTCGCGCGGAACCGTATAGCCCACGTCCACGCCCGCCGCTTGGAGCAGCTTGACCTGTTGTGAGCCGTAGTTGGCAAACATCAGGGCGGCGCCGCGCGAGGTGAACAAACGGACCGATTCCTCGGGTTCGGTGTAGAAGCTCAGCACGTTGCGCCGCAGCGCGATGAGGTGATCGACCACCCGGGGCCATTCGCTGGCGCCCAGATGGAACGGGGTGCTCAGCCCCAACGCGATGGCGGCCAGCGAAAAATTGTGGGTGCCCCCGTTGTAGGCCAGCACTTTGCCGCGCCAGCGCGGGTCCCACAACGCGGCCACCGAATCGGGGGCCTGGGGCATTTGGCGACGGTCGTGGATCAGACCCATCTCCGCGTAGGTGTAGGGAATGGCGTAGGTCTTGCCCTGGTGCACCAGGCCGGGCACTTTGTCCAAGTCGCGAAAGCGTGGCAGCTGATCGGCGCGGTGGGGCAGGCGTTGGGGGTCCAGCGTGGCCACGAGGTTGGCGGCGATGTAGCGTTGCAGTTCGGCCGTGTTGACCGCAAAAACGTCGAAGTCCCCGCCTTGGCGGGTGTTCATGCGTTCCCACAGGGTCTCGTCCGAGTCGACCACGCTGACTTCGACCTTCACGCCTTCGCGCCGTTCGAAGGTGGCCACCACGTCCGGGTCGGCGTAGCCGGGCCAGGTCAGCACGCGCAGCGTGTGCGCATGGGCCGACCGGGCAGCCAGCGGCAGTGCCGCCGTAGCGCCCAGCAGCATGCGCCTGCTGACACCGGCATGTTGTTTCATGTGTCACATTTTTTCACAGATGGCGAAAAAAAAGGGCGACCTTGGATCGCCCAAACATGAAACAAATGGTGACCGACGGGGCTCAGCCGCGCATCAGCGCTTCGATCTCGTTGGCCGCCACCGGCACGTCGCGGGTGATGAGTTCACAGCCGGTGTCCGTCACGATGGCGTCATCCTCGATGCGTATGCCGATGTTGTGGAAGGCTTCGGGCACGCCTTCGGTTGGGCGCACGTAGAGGCCGGGCTCGATGGTCAGCACCATGCCGGGGCGCAGGATGCGGCTCGGGCGGTTGGTGATGGTTTCTCCGCTGAGCGGGTCGCGGCGCTCGCTGGTCTGTCCCACTTCGGTCGGCTCCACGTAGCTGCCGCAGTCGTGCACGTCCATGCCCAGCCAGTGGCCGGTGCGGTGCATGTAGAACGGGAAGTAGGCGCGCTTTTCAATCACGTCCGCCACCGTACCAACTTTGTTCTTGTCCAGCAGGCCGAGGTCGAGCATGCCTTGCGCCAGCACCTTGACGGTGGCCTCGTGGGGGTCGTTGAAGCGGGCGCCTGCTTTTGTGGCCGCCACGGCCGCCTCTTGCGAGGCCAGCACCAGGTCGTACAGCGCACGTTGCGGGCCGGTGAAACGGCCATTGGCCGGGAAGGTGCGGGTGATGTCGCTGGCGTAGCCGTCCAGCTCGCAGCCGGCGTCGATCAGCACCAGCTCACCATCGCGCACCGGTGCGGCATCGGCGCGGTAATGCAGCACGCAGGCGTTGGCGCCGGCGGCCACGATGCTGCCGTAGGCCGGGTACTGTGAGCCGTGCTGGCGGAATTCGTGCAGCAGTTCGGCGTCGAGGTGGTACTCGCGCACCTCCTGGCCGGCACGCAGCATGGCGGCGCTACGCTGCATGGCGCGCACGTGGGCGCGGGCGCTGATCTGCGCGGCCCGGCGCATGATGTCTTGCTCGTGGGCGTCCTTGATCAGCCGCATCTCGTCGAGCACGCCACACAGGTCGCGTTGCTGCTCGGGGCACAGGGCGCCGAAGCGCACGCGGGCGCGCACCCGTTCCAGCCATTTGCCCACCCGCGCCTCCAGCCCGGCGTGGATGGCGAAGGGGTACCAGACGGCATCGCGGTTCTCCGTCAGCTTGGGCAATTGCGCATCCAGCTCTCCGATAGCGTGGGCGGCGCTCACACCCAGCGCGGCCGGCGCGGCCTCGGGGCCCAGGCGGATGCCGTCCCAGATCTCGCGTTCCAGGTCTTTGGGCTGGCAGAACAGCGTGCTGCGGCCGTCGCCCGTGATCACCAGAAATGCGTTGGGCTCGGTGAAACCGGTGAGGTAATAGAAGTAGCTGTCGTGCCGGTAGAGGTGGTCGTTGTCGCGGTTGCGCGGGTATTCCGGCGCGGTGGGGATGAGGGCGATGCCATCGGGGCCAATGGCCTGGGCCACACGGGCGCGGCGCTGGGCGTAGGGGGTGGTGGTCATGGGGTCAGTTCCAGTCGGCATGCAGGTGCGAGAGGTCTTTTAAAGGAATGGCTTGCACCGCCGGGCCTGTGGTGTTCAGGCTGTAACGGCGCTCGCCAGAATAGACGACGTACAGGGCGTCGAGTTTGAGATCGTTCAGCGCGGTGTGCATGGAAGGGGTCATTCGCGGCGCGTCCATGCGCTTGAACTCCACGCCCACACGCAAGCCGTGTTTGAACATCAGCAAGTCCAATTCGGCTCCTGCATGGGTGGCCCAGAAATAGGCCTCGTCGGGTTGTGCCACGTGCAGCACCTGCTCCAGCGCAAAGCCTTCCCAGCTGGCGCCGCTTTTTGGGTGTTGCCACAGCGCTTCCAAATCGGCGGTGCCCCACAGGTGGTGCAGCAGCCCGCTGTCGCGGATGTAAATTTTCGGCGCCTTGACCTGGCGCTTGCCCAGGTTTTCGTGCCACGGGGGCAGTTGGCGCACCACTTGCAGGCCGGTCATGAACTCGAGGTAGCGGCGGATGGTGGGCTCGCTCACCCCCAAACTGCGGGCCGGTTCAGCGGCGTTCCAGGTTTGCCCGTGGTAGTGGGCCAACAACCGCCAAAAACGCTGCAACACCGGGGCGGGCACATGCAAGCCCAACTGGGGCAGATCGCGCTCGATCACCAGAGCCAGGTAATCGCGCAGCCAGCGCATGGCGGCGCGGTTGCTGCCGGCCAGCAGGGCACGCGGGTAGCCACCGCGCAGCCACAGCGTTTCAACTGGGGTGGTGGACGCTTCAGACAAGGCCAGGCCACCCATGTGAATGAGCCCCAGGCGCCCGGCCAGTGACTCGCCGGACTGCTGCATCAGGGCCTGCGACGCGCTGCCCAGCAGGAAAAACTGGCCGTTGCGCTGATGCCGGTCGATGAGGGTTCGCAGCAGAGGGAAAAGGTCGGGCCGGCGCTGCACTTCGTCCATGACGATGGTTTTGCCCTGTGCCAGCAGCGACTGCAGCACGGCCTGTGGCTGGTCCAGGCTGGCCAGCGATTGGGGGTCTTCCAGGTCGAAGTAGGCGCACTCGAATCGGGTGGCGTAGGTTTGCGCCAGGGTGGTCTTGCCGACTTGACGCGCTCCTAACAGTGCCACCGCAGGCACTTCGCCAAGCCGGTCCTGCAAGGCCTTGTAGAGATCGCTTCGGTCAATCATGGGGGCATTTTATGACCTTGAAAATCGAAAAGGATGCTTTCGATTTTCAAGGTGATCAAGCCCTGTGTTGAGTGCTTGAAGGCGCTCGGGCGTGCCCACGTCGGCCCAGGTGCCGGTGTACACGCTGGCGGTCACGTGGCCGGCGTCCATGGCGCGGCGCAGGATCGGTGCCAAAGCCAGCTTGACGCCTTGCGGGTTGCTTGGTGGGATGTCGCACCATGGGGCCTGGAAAAGCGCCCGGCGGTACAGGCCGATGGTGCTGTAGGTCAGGCGGGTGCCGTCGGGCCCGTCGCCATTGACGGCATGGCCATCGGCGGCCAGGCCAAAGTCACCTTTGGGGTTGTGTGCGGGGTTGGGCACCAGCCACAAGTGGGCGAGTGCATCGCTGGCGCGAAAGCGCAGCAGGGCTTCGGACTCAAACACAAAGTCGGGCGCAAACACATCGCCGGCCACCACCCAGAACACCTCGTCGAGTTGTGGCAGCGCACGCGCGATGCCGCCAGCCGTTTCCAGCGCACCGCCAAAGTCGCGCCCTTCGTGTGAATAGATCAAGCGTTCGCCGAACGCGGCCTCGATCTGCTCGCCCAACCAGGCGGTGTTGGTCATCACCGGTGTGAAGCCGGCTTGAGCCAACGCGTCCAGCGGGTATTGCATGAGCGCTTGGCCGCGCACGGACAACAGGGGTTTGGGGCAGGTGTCGGTCAGCGGACGCATGCGCTCGCCACGACCCGCAGCGAGTATGAGGGCTTGGGCGGGCGGAGGGATGTCTTCTTGCATGGCCAACAAGCTTACCGTCTGTGGTGCGCTGCTTGGGTGGCGCTTGGGCGCCAGCCGGTAAAATCTCGGGTTTGTCCCAGGCCGTGCGTCTGCGCACCGGTTGTTGGCCTGGACCCATTCCTCCCGAGGTTTTCATGACCGACACCGCCGTCGCCACCACCGTTTCGTCCCAAACCATGGCCAACGCCATCCGCGCATTGGCCATGGACGCCGTGCAGCAGGCCAATTCTGGCCACCCCGGCGCGCCCATGGGCATGGCCGACATGGCGGTGGCCTTGTGGGGCCGCCACCTGCAGCACAACCCGAGCAACCCCGCCTGGGCCAACCGCGACCGCTTCGTGCTGTCCAATGGCCACGGCTCCATGCTGATCTACGCGCTGCTGCACCTCACCGGCTACAAGCTGCCCATCGACGAGCTGAAGAACTTCCGCCAACTGCACAGCAAGACCGCCGGCCACCCCGAAGTGGGCATCACCCCCGGTGTGGAAACCACCACCGGCCCGCTGGGCCAGGGCATCACCAACGCGGTGGGCATGGCGCTGGCCGAGAAGCTGCTGGCGAGCGAATTCAACCGTGACGGCCACGCCATCGTGGACCACCACACCTATGTGTTTCTGGGCGACGGCTGCCTGATGGAAGGCATCAGCCACGAGGCCGTGGCCCTGGCCGGCGCCTGGAAGCTGAACAAGCTGGTGGCCCTGTACGACGACAACGGCATCTCCATCGACGGCCAGGTCGCGCCCTGGTTCATCGACAACACGCCGCAGCGTTTTGAGGCCTGTGGCTGGAACGTGATCCGCGACGTGGACGGCCACAACGCCGACGCTGTGGACGCGGCGATCGCTGCCGCCAAGCAGAGCGCTGACAAGCCCACGCTCATTTGCTGCAAGACCAGCATTGGCAAGGGCAGCCCCAACCGCGCCAACACCGCCAAGGCCCACGGCGAGCCACTGGGCGCCGAGGAAATCAAGCTCACCCGCGAAGCCCTGGGCTGGACCCACGAGCCCTTTGTCATTCCCAAGGATCTGTACGCTGCTTGGGACGCCAAGGCGCAGGGCAAAGCCGCTGAGGCCGCCTGGAACGACAAGTTCGCCGCCTACAAGGCCGCTTTCCCCGAATTGGCCAAAGAGTTCGTGCGCCGCATGAAGGGCGATCTGCCCAAGGCCTTCGCCCAAGTGGCGGTGGACGCCACCATCGGCGCCCACACCAAGGCCGAAACCGTGGCCAGCCGCAAGGCCAGCCAGATCGCGCTCGAAGCCTTCACCGCCGCGCTGCCTGAAATGCTGGGCGGCAGCGCCGACCTGACCGGCTCCAACCTCACCAACACCAAGGCCACGTCCAACCTGCGCTTTGACGCCACCGGTGCCGTGGTGAAGAACGAGGCCGGTGTGGGTGGCCGCCACATCAACTACGGCGTGCGCGAGTTTGGCATGGCAGCCATCATGAACGGCATCGCCCTGCACGGTGGTTTCATCCCCTACGCCGGCACCTTCCTGACCTTCAGCGACTACTCGCGCAACGCCATCCGCATGGCCGCGCTGATGAAGCAGCGCGTGATCCACGTCTTCACCCACGACTCCATCGGTCTGGGCGAAGACGGCCCCACCCACCAGTCCATCGAACATGCGGCCAGCCTGCGCCTGATCCCTGGCCTGGACGTTTGGCGCCCCGCCGACACCGCCGAGACCGCCGTGGCCTGGGCCGTGGCCCTGGAAAACCGCCACAAGCCCACCGCTCTGCTGCTGAGCCGCCAGAACCTGCCGTATGCGCCCAAACACGAGCTGGGCGACATCAGCCGTGGTGCCTACGTGCTGGCCGAGCCCGCCGAAGTGGGCCTGAAGAAAAAGGCGCAGGCCGTCATCATCGCCACCGGTTCCGAGGTGCAACTGGCCCTCAAGGCGCAGGAGCTGCTGGCCAAGGAACACAAGATCGCCGTGCGTGTGGTCTCTATGCCCAGCACCACCACCTTCGACCGCCAGACCACCGAGTACAAGACCTCGGTGCTGCCGGCCGGCCTGCCCCGCATCGCGGTGGAAATGGGCTCGACCGATGGTTGGTGGAAATACGGCGTGGCCGCTGTGGTCGGCATCGACACCTACGGCGAATCGGCCCCCGCGCCGGTGCTGTTCAAGCACTTCGGTTTCACGCCAGAGAACGTGACCGACACGGTGCGCAAGGTTTTGAGCAAGTAAGGTTTTCGTTTCAACATCAGGAGTTCTCTCATGACGATCAAAGTGGGTATCAACGGCTTCGGCCGCATCGGCCGCAACGTGTTGCGCAGCGCCATCCAGAATTTCTCGGACATCGAGATCGTGGCCATCAACGACCTGCTGGAGCCCGACTACCTGGCCTACATGCTGCAGTACGACAGCGTGCACGGCCGCTTCAAGGGCACCGTGAGCGTTGAAGGCAACACCCTGATCGTCAACGGCAAGAAGATCCGCCTGACCCAGGAGCGCGACCCCGCCAACCTCAAGTGGAACGAGGTTGGCGCTGACGTCGTCATCGAGTCCACCGGCCTGTTCCTGGACAAGGTCACCGCCCAGAAACACCTGGACGCCGGCGCCAAGAAGGTCATCCTGTCGGCCCCATCCAAGGACGACACCCCCATGTTCGTGTTCGGCGTGAACCACAACACCTACAAGGGCGAAGCCATCATCTCCAACGCTTCGTGCACCACCAACTGCCTGGCACCCGTGGCCAAGGTGCTGCACGACAAGTGGGGCATCAAGCGCGGGCTGATGACCACGGTGCACGCCGCCACCGCCACCCAAAAAACCGTGGACGGCCCCTCGAACAAAGACTGGCGCGGTGGCCGTGGCATCCTGGAAAACATCATCCCCAGCAGCACGGGTGCGGCCAAGGCCGTGGGCGTGGTGATTCCTTCGCTCAACAAGAAGCTGACCGGCATGTCCTTCCGCGTGCCCACTTCCGACGTGTCGGTGGTTGACCTGACCGTGGAGCTGGACAAGGCTGCTACCTACGACGAGATCAAGGCCGAAATGAAGGCCCAGTCCGAAGGCGCTTTGAAGGGCGTGCTGGGCTACACCGAAGACAAGGTGGTGGCCACCGATTTCCGTGGCGACACCCGCACCTCCATCTTCGACGCCGACGCCGGCATCGCGCTGGATGGCACCTTCGTGAAGGTCGTGAGCTGGTACGACAACGAGTGGGGCTACTCGAACAAGTGCCTGGAGATGGTGCGTGTGGTGAGCAAATAAACCGCTGCTGCGCAACACAAACAGGGGCCGTTGCGGTGGCCCCTGTCAAGAACAAGCCCCCATCTGTTGGGGGCTTTTTTATGGGCAGGCCGCCAAGGGTTTGCCGGCGGCCTGCTGCACCAGGGGCTCGACGCGCGCACGCTCGGCCTCGGTGAGCGCGGGCAGGCGCACGGACACGCTGCGCTGTTCTTCGCGCTCCTTGGTCACCTTGGCCGATCGCACGCCAGAGCGGCCCAGTTCCTGCAGCGCGGTCTGGGCCGCCGCTTCGGTGGAGTAGGTGCCCAAGGCCAGGCCCGGTTGCAGCGCGGGCGCGTTGACGTCCCGGAACTCCACCCGCAAGCTGCGCAGCTCGGTCTTCTTGCGGTTGAGCAGGTCGGCGCTGGGGAATTTGCCCACGTAGACGATCCAGCGCTCGGGCAACACGGACTCGTCCAGGGCCCATTGTTTGTCGTCCAGGCCGGCGCCGACCAAGGCCGTGGTGACGGCCGTGGCCTGGGCAGGGCTCAGGCCGGCCACGGCCTGGCAGGTGGTGGCTTCCGTCGCCGCCGCCGCGGGCGTTGTGGGCGCAGGGCTGGGGGCAGGTGTGGGCGCTGTGCCCTCCAGTCGCAGCTTGTCGGCACCCATTTGCTGCGCCAGCCGTTCGGGCTCGCGCTGCTCCACCGGGCCCCAGCCCAGCGTGCGCAGGTGGCCCTGACTCCAGGCGAAGTAGCCGGCGTTGGCCAGCAGCATCACCAGGGCAAACAGCCTCAGCACGGGCGCACGCTCACTTCGGCGCTGCTGACGTCGCGCATGCCCTCGGGCGTGAGCACACGCAGGCAGCCATCGGGCCCCACCCCGCAGGCCTCGCCGGTCAGGCCATCCGAGGTGCGCACGGGTTGGCCCAGCAAGGCGTCGCGTTGCGCAAAACGTTGGGCAAAGGCCTCAAAGCCCAGGGCCTCGAAGGCTTGCAGATCGCGTACCAGGGTCAGTAACACGCGCAGCAGCAGGGCACCGGCGTCCAGCCCAGGCAGGCATTCGCGCAGGCCGGCCGGCGGCATGGCGGGCATCTCGGCCGCAGGCATCTCGGGCAGCACTGGTGTGGCCAGGTTCAGGCCCACGCCCACCACGGCGCAGCGGCCAGTGCCCTGGGTGGCCCCCGGGTTCGCGGTCTCCACCAGGATGCCGCCCAGCTTGCGGCCGTGCCACCACAGGTCGTTGGGCCATTTCAGGCGCACCTCGGGGTGTAGGCTGTCGGCCAGGCTCACGCCCACGGCCAGCGACAGGCCACTCCAGTCGACCGGCGCCATGGGCAGGCCCAGCGAGAAGGTGAGCGAATCGCCCGGGGCGCTGACCCAGGCCTTGCCCTGCCGCCCGCGCCCGGCGGTTTGCGACAGCGCCACCAGCAGCGTCGGCGACAGCGTGCCGGCGCGGGCGCGGCGCATGAGTTCGGTGTTGGTGGAGTCGATCTCGGTCAGCACCTCGACCGAAAAAGCGGGCAGGCCGGGCGCCACCGCCTCCCACACGCGTTCGGCGTGGTGGTTGAGCGAAGCGCGCAGTGTGTCCATGACGCGACCTTCAAGCCTTGCGCTTGCGTTCTTTGGGCGCCAACAGCGTGCCCCGGCAGTTGGCGCTGCCACACCAGCAAGGAAACTGGGCCTTGAGCTTCTTGGTGTAGGGCTCGTCGATGGTGAGGCCGTAGTCGTAGAACAGCTCCGAGCCGGCGGGGATGTTGCGCAGCGCACGAATGAAGACGCGGCCGTTTTCCTCGTCGGCCACACAGTTGGGGTCGCAGCTGTGGTTGATCCAGCGCGAGGAGTTGCCGCCGTACTTGGCGTCGATCACCCGCCCACCGTCGATGTGGAAATAAAAGGTGTGGTGCGGGTCTTTCGGGTCGTGTGGGTGGCGTTCCAGCGCCTCGTCCCAGTCGATGATTTCGCCCGTGTACTCGATGAGTGTTTCGCCTTCGGCCAGATCGACCAAAGCGAACACACCTTTGCCATGCACGCCGGAGCGGCGCGCCTGGATGCGCTGACGGGGCGCGCGGGGCTGGGGAGCGGGCGATTTCGACACGTCAGAAATTTTTGGTAAGGTCAATTCATGCACGTGTGCGCACGTGTGTGAGCGCGTGTGCGCTCGCGTGCGCACGCGTAGGACAACGGATTGTAGAGATGAAAACCTTGGTGATTGCCGAGAAGCCGTCGGTGGCGCAGGACATCGTGCGCGCGCTCACGCCCACAGCAGGCAAGTTCGAGAAACACGAGGACCACTTCGAGAACGACCAGTACGTGGTCAGCTCCGCCGTGGGCCACCTGGTGGAGATCGCCGCACCGGAGGCGTACGACGTCAAACGGGGCAAGTGGAGTTTTGCCCACCTGCCGGTGATCCCGCCGCACTTCGACCTGAAGCCCATCGACAAGACCAAGTCGCGACTCACTGCCGTGGTCAGGTTGTGTAAACGCAAGGACGTGGGCGCCCTGGTGAACGCCTGCGACGCGGGGCGCGAGGGCGAGTTGATCTTTCGCCTGATCGAGCAGTACGCGGGTGGCGCCAAGCCACTGGGCAAGCCGGTGCAGCGCTTGTGGCTGCAGAGCATGACGCCGGCCGCCATCCGCGACGGGTTTGCCTCGCTGCGCAGCGACGCCCAGATGCGCCCGCTGGCCGACGCGGCCCGCAGCCGCTCCGAGGCCGACTGGCTGGTGGGCATCAACGGCACGCGCGCGCTGACCGCCTTCAACTCGCGCGACGGCGGCTTCTTCCTCACCACCGTGGGCCGGGTGCAGACACCCACGCTGGCGGTGGTGGTGGAGCGCGAAGAAAAAATCCGCGCCCACCGCGCGCGTGACTACTGGGAAATCCACGCCGCTTTCGCGGCCCAGGCCGGCGAGTACCCGGCCAAGTGGTTCGATGCCGACTGGAAAAAACCCACCGGGGATTTTGCCGACGCGGAAGCCAAGGCCGACCGCCTGTGGGACGAGCGCAGCGCGCTGGCCATCGTCGAGGCGGTGCGCGGTCAGCCCGCCACCGTCACCGAAGAAAGCAAGCCCACCACGCAAGCGAGCGGCCTGCTGTACGACCTGACCAGCCTGCAGCGCGAGGCCAACGGCCGCTTCGGTTTCTCGGCCAAAACCACGCTGCAGCTGGCGCAAAGCCTGTACGAGCGCCACAAGGCGCTGACCTACCCGCGTACCGACTCGCGCGCCCTGCCCGAGGACTACCTGGGCACCGTCAAGCAGACCTTCGAGATGCTGGCCGACAGCGGCATGCGCCACCTGGCCCCGCATGCGTTGACCGCGCTCAACAACGGTTACATCAAGCCCACCAAGCGGGTGTTCGACAACAGCAAGGTGAGCGACCACTTTGCCATCATCCCCACGCTGCAGGCGCCCAGCGGCCTGAGCGAGGCTGAGCAGAAGCTGTACGACTTGGTGGTGCGCCGCTTCATTTCGGTGTTCTTCCCCAGCGCCGAATTCCAGGTCACCACCCGCATAACGACCGTCCAGGCAGCCGCCGCCGCACACCGCTTTAAAACAGAAGGCAAAGTCCTCGTGAAGCCGGGTTGGATGGCCGTGTATGGCAAGGAAGCGGCCGACGAAGTGGAAGGCGCCAAAGACGGCGAGAAGGGTCAGAACCTCATCGCCGTGGCCGCTGGCGAGGTGGTGCGCAACACCGAGGTCGCCGCCAAGGGCCTCAAGACCAAGCCGCCTGCGCGCTACAACGAAGCCACGCTGCTGGGTGCCATGGAAGGCGCGGGCAAGCTGGTGGACGACGACGAGCTGCGCGAAGCCATGCAGGAAAAGGGCCTGGGCACACCTGCCACACGCGCGGCCATCATCGAAGGACTGCTGAACGAAAAGTACATGCTGCGCGATGGCCGCGACCTGGTGCCCACCGCCAAGGCCTTCCAGCTCATGACGCTCTTGCGTGGCCTGGGGGTGGAGGAACTCTCCAAGCCCGAGCTCACCGGCGAGTGGGAACACAAACTCGCCCAGATGGAGCAAGGCAAACTCAGCCGCGACGCCTTCATGCGCGAGATCGCGGCCATGACGGAGCACATCGTCAAGAAGGCCAAAGAGTACGACCGCGACACCGTGCCCGGCGACTACGCCACCCTGTCATCGCCCTGCCCCAACTGCGGCGGTGTGGTGAAGGAAAACTACCGCCGTTACGCCTGCACCGGTGCCGATGGGCAGTCCGACGGCTGCGGCTTCTCCTTCGGCAAATCGCCTGGCGGGCGCACCTTCGAGGTGGCCGAGGCCGACGCCTTCCTGCGCGACAAACAGATCGGCCCGCTGGAGGGTTTCCGCTCCAAGGCCGGCTGGCCCTTCACGGCCGAGATGAAGCTGGTCTTCAGCGAAGACGACAAGAACTGGAAGCTGGAGTTCGACTTCGGTGACGACAAAAACGCCGAAGAAACCGGCGAGCTGGTGGACTTCGGCGACCAGCCCTCGCTGGGCAAGTGCCCCAAGTGTGGGGCGCCGGTGCGCGAGCATGGCAGCAACTACGTCTGTGAAAAGGCCGTGCCCACGTCGGCCCAGCCCACACCCAGTTGCGACTTCAAGAGCGGCAAGATCATCCTGCAGCAGCCGGTGGACGCCGAGCAGATCACCAAGCTGCTGGAAACCGGCAAGACCGACCTGCTGGACAAGTTCGTCTCCAACCGCACCCGCCGCAACTTCAAGGCCTTCCTGAGCTGGAGTGCTGAGGAAGGCAAGGTTTTGTTCGAGTTCGAGCCGCGCGCCAGCAAATTCCCGCCGCGCAAGACGGCGGGCGCACCCGCCAAGGCGGCAGCAGCCAAGAAGGCCCCGGCCAAGAAGGCCGCCACCGCCAAAAAAGCCGCGCCGCGAAAAACCGCGAGCACCGGTGGTGCCACGCCCAGTGCCGAGCTGGCGGCGGTGATTGGTGCCGAGCCGGTGGCGCGCCCGCAGGTGGTCAAAAAGCTGTGGGACTACATCAAGGCCAACGGCTTGCAGGACGTGACCAACAAACGCGCCATCAACGCCGATGCCAAACTGCTCGCGGTGTTCGGCAAGCCGCAGATCACCATGTTCGAGCTGGCGGGCATCGTTGGCAAACACCTGACGTAATCAAGTCCACCCCCGTCGCTTGCCCGCTGCGCGTGGCCGCATCCCCCTCGAGGGGGCGACACCAGCCGTCCGGCAGAGCCGGCCCGGCGGTGTCCCTGGGCCGAGCTTCTGAGGGAGCGCGGCTGCTTATTCGGTTTCGCCCGGTCGGTGTGCGGTGAAGCGCAGCGACACGCGCAGGCCCTTCTGGGGGCGGTGCGGGAAGCTGTCTTCCATGCTCAGGGTGGCACCGTGTTGCTGGGCGATTTCGTGCACAATGGCCAGGCCCAGGCCCGAGCCCTCGACGTTGGTGCCCAGCGCGCGGTAGAAGGGCTGGACCACAAACTCGCGTTCGTTTTCCGGCACGCCTGGGCCGTTGTCTTCCACCTGCACCACCAGCACGCCGCTGAAGCGATCGATCAGCACCCGCGCGGTGACCACGCCCCCCGACGGCGTGTAGTTGAGCGCGTTGTCCACCAGGTTGCGCACCAGCTCCTGCAGGAGCGTGGGGTTGCCCTGGATGATGCATTCCTCGGGCACGTCTTCCGGGCCCTCATAGCCCAGGTCGATCTGTTTGTCCAGGGCGCGGGGCACCGAGTCCTGCACCACGGCGGTCACCAGCCGCGCCAGGTCCACGGGCGCGGTGGGCAGGGTGCGGCCGGTGGTCTCCGCGCGCGCCAGCGCCAGCAGTTGGTTGACGGTGTGGGTGGCGCGCACGCTGGCACTGGAGATTTGATGCAGGGAGCTGCGCACGCCGGCCGGGTCGGTTTCGCGCAAGGCCAGGTCGGCTTGCATGCGCAGGCCCGCCAGCGGCGTTTTGAGCTGGTGCGCCGCGTCGGCCAGAAAACGGCGCTGGGTCGTCAGCGAGGCTTTCAGGCGCGTCAGCAGGTCGTTGATGGACGCCACCAGCGGCGCCACCTCTTGTGGCACCACCGACACTTCGATGGGACTCAGGTCGTCCGGCTTGCGGGCGCGGATGCGGCGCTCCAACTCGTTGAGCGGGCGGATGCCACGCACCAGCGCCAACCACACCAGCAGCACCGCCAGCGGCAGGATGACGAACTGCGGCACCATCACGCCCTTGATGATTTCGGTGGCCAGGGTGGAGCGTTTGCCCAAGGTCTCGGCCACCTGCATCAGCACCAGCTCGCGTTTTTCACCGTGTTCCACCCAGGTGTAGGCCACACGCACCTCGTCGCCACGCACCACATCGCTGCGCAGGCGTATCTGGCCGGCGGTGGGCGGGGCCTCGTCGTTGGGCGCTGGGAAGTCGGGCTCGCCACTGACCAGGTCGCCTTTGGCGTTGCGCACCTGGTAGTACATGAGGTCGGTGTCGTCGGCGCGCAGCAGCTCGCGCGCCTGTCGGTTCAGGATGAACTGCACCCGCGTGCCGTCCGTCACCACAAACTGGCTCAGGGCCTGCAGGTTGAATTCGAGCGCGCGGTCAAACGGTTTGTTGGCAATGCCCTGGGCCACCAGCCAGGTGAGGGCCAGCGACAAGGGCCACAGCAGCAGCAGCGGCGTGAGCATCCAGTCGAGGATTTCGCCGAACAGGCTGCGTTGTTCGGGCTGGAACAGCCCGAAGGAGAAGCGACCGCTCTCGGTCGGCGCCGCGCTGCCGTCAGCTGGGGATTTTTTCAAGGCAGTAGCCCAGGCCACGCACGGTGGCGATGCGGATCGGCCCCTTCTCGATCTTCTTGCGCAGGCGGTGGATGTACACCTCGATGGCGTTGTTGCTCACCTCTTCGCCCCATTCGCACAGGCGCTCCACCAGCTGGTCCTTGCTGACCAGGCGCCCGGCGCGCTGCAGCAGCACCTCCAGCAGGCCCAGCTCGCGCGCCGACAGTTCGACCATCTTGCCGTCGATGGTGGCCACGCGGCCGGCCTGGTCGTACACCAGCGGCCCGTGTTTGATGGTGGAGCTGGCGCCACCCATGCCACGCCGACTCAGTGCCCGCACCCGGGCTTCCAGCTCCTGCAGCGCAAAAGGCTTGGCCATGTAGTCGTCGGCGCCGTAGTCCAGGCCTTTGACGCGCTCTTCCACGCTGTCGGCGGCGGTGAGGATGAGCACCGGCAAGGCGGAGCCGCGCGCGCGCAGGCGTTTGAGCACGTCCAGCCCGTGCATGCGCGGCAAGCCCAGGTCCAGGATGAGCAGGTCGAACTCGTGGTTGGTCATCAGCGCGGCGTCGGCCTCGCTGCCGCTGGCCACATGGTCCACGGCGGCGCCGGCCGCTCGCAGGGTGCGCAACAGGCCATCGGCAAGCACCTGGTCGTCTTCGGCTATCAGGATGCGCATGGGGGTCTCCTCGATGGGGATTTCATTCTAGGGTGTGTGACCTTGACCCAAGCTGACGCCGTATCAAGCCAGCGCATAAGCCTCCAGCCCGAGCGCCACCACGGTGGCCACATCCTGGCCCACTTGGGCGCGGAACTCGGCCTCGGCCTGAGCCACCGCCGCGCGAAAGGCGGCCAGCCACAGCAGCCCGGTGGCGGTGAAGACGATGCGACGCGCGCGCGCGTCCAGTGGGTCGGGTTCACGCTTCACCAGGTCCCAGGCCACACATTGGTCCACCAGGTCGCCCATGGCCTGTTTGCTCATGCCGGCACTGGCCGCCAGGTCGGTCAGGCGCGAGCCGCCCAGGGCCAGGTGCCGCGTGATGTGGATGTGGGCGGCGCCCACCTGGCCACGCGCCGCCAGGTTCGACAGCGCCAATGGCACCTCGGCGTCGTGGGTCATGAGCGCCAGCACGCGCTCGTCAAAACGGCGCATGGCGTGGCCCAGCAGACGGCCCAGGTGGGCCTGGCGCCAGCGGTCGTCCAACACGGTGGTGGGTGGGTTTTCGGACATGGCAAATGGTAATGCAAACTGACTAAAAAACGTGGTTATAAAAATGTATTAACAGATAAACTTCGCTTCAACGCAGCGCCAAACCGGCTCTGAATGCAGGTAAAAAGTTCACATTGCTCTACATTAAAGAAGGAAAAGTCATGGATGCACCCACCAAAGCCCTGAACACCGAAAAAGCCAAGGCCTTGCAGGCGGCCTTGGCCCAGATCGAAAAGCAGTTTGGCAAGGGCACCATCATGCGGCTGGGCGAAGGCGAGGTGATCGAGGACATCCAGGTCGTCTCCACCGGCTCGCTGGGTCTGGACATCGCCTTGGGCGTGGGGGGGCTGCCGCGCGGCCGGGTGGTCGAAATTTATGGCCCGGAATCCTCGGGCAAGACCACGCTGACCCTGCAGGTGATCGCCGAGATGCAGAAACTGGCCGGCACCTGCGCCTTTGTGGATGCGGAACACGCGCTGGACGTGCAGTACGCCCAGAAGCTGGGCGTGAACCTGCAAGACCTGCTGATCAGCCAGCCCGACACCGGCGAGCAGGCGCTCGAAATTGTGGACAGCCTGGTGCGCTCCGGCGCGGTGGACCTGATCGTGGTGGACTCCGTGGCCGCGCTCACGCCCAAGGCCGAAATCGAGGGCGACATGGGCGACAGCCTGCCCGGCCTGCAGGCCCGCCTGATGAGCCAGGCACTGCGCAAGCTGACCGCCACCATCAAAAAGACCAACTGCATGGTCATCTTCATCAACCAGATCCGCATGAAGATTGGCGTGATGTTCGGCAGCCCCGAAACCACCACCGGCGGCAATGCGCTCAAGTTCTACGCCTCGGTGCGTCTGGACATCCGCCGCACCGGCACCATCAAGAAGGGCGACGACGCCATCGGCAACGAAACCAAGGTCAAGGTGGTGAAGAACAAGGTCTCGCCACCGTTCAAGACGGCCGAGTTCGACATCCTGTTCGGTGAGGGCATCAGCCGCGAAGGCGAGATCATCGACATGGGCGTGACCAACAAGATCATCGACAAATCCGGTGCCTGGTACGCCTACCAGGGCGAGAAGATTGGCCAGGGCCGCGACAACGCGCGCGAATTTCTGTGCGAAAACCCCGCCCTGCGCCACGAGATCGAGAACAAGGTGCGCGAAGCCGTGGGCGTGCCCCTGCTGCCGGCGTTCGATCCGGCCAGTGTGCCGGTGGTGGCAGCCGAGGACGCTGAATAAGCATGGGTGAGCGCTTGGGCTTCGGGGCGCCTTCCCTCAAGGGGCGCGCCCTGCGCCTGCTGGCCAGCCGGGAACATTCGCGGGCCGAACTGGAACGCAAGCTGCAGGCCCACGAAACCGCGCCCGGCGAGCTGGCCCAGGCGCTGGATGAGTTGCAGGCCAAGGGCTTCATCAACGAGGCCCGTGTGGTGCAAAGCGTGGTGCACCGCCGTGCCGAACGCCTGGGCACCCAGCGCGTGCGCGCCGAGTTGAACGCCAAGGGCCTGCCGACCGAGCTGGTGGCGGAGGCGGTGGATGAGTTGCGTGCCACCGAAGAGGCCCGTGCGCGCGAGGTCTGGCGGCGCAAGTTTGGCCAACCCGCCGCCGACGCGCACGAACGCGCCCGGCAGATGCGTTTCCTGGCCGCGCGGGGCTTTTCTGCCGATGCCATTCGGCGGGTGGTCACCGGCGCCGGGGACGACGACTGAAGCCGCGCCGCGCCAAATCCGACCAAAAGCAAGGGTTAACCCTTTGCCACAGCCCAAGGCTCGCTCCTATAATTTGTGCAGCGTTTCAATAAAGAAACTATGTTTTATAGATGAACCACCCGACGGTCGGGCTTCATCACACACAAGGATGGCAGCCATGAGCGTGGAAGGTATCGACGAAGTCAGCTTTGGGGCCTTGGACCTGGCGGCCTGCCAGCGTTTCTTTGGCGACTGGGGCCTCACCCAGGTCAGCGCGTCGGCGCAGAAGCTGGTGTACGAATCGCTCAACGGCTGCCGCGTGATCGCGGCCGCGTCCGACACGCCCGGTCTGCCGCCAGGCATCGAGCCGGACCCGACTTTGCGCGAGGTGGTTTGGGGCGTGCAGACGCAAGCCGATCTGGACGCCATCCGCGAAAAATTCAAATCGCAACCCGGCTTCGTGGACAGCGGCGACCGCGTGGGCTGCACCGATCCCAACGGCCTGGCCGTGCGGGTTCAGGTCAGCCGCAAACGCCCGGTGGCACTGACCGCCGCCAAAACCAACACCTGGACCGACCGCGTGCGCGTCAACCAGCCGGCTCCGGCCTACGACCGCGCCACGCCCGTCGAGGTGGGCCACGTGGTCTTTTTCGTCAAGGACCTGGCGGCCATGACGGCTTTCTACGAGCAGTGCCTGGGTTTTGTCGTCTCCGACCGTTACCCCAACCGGGGCCATTTCATGCGCTGCGCGCCCAACGGTGGCCACCACGACCTGTTCCTGCTGGAAACACCGGACAAACGCGTGGGCTTGAACCACGTCGCCTTCACCGTGCGCGACCTGCACGAGGTCATTGGTGGTGGGCTGAACATGTCGCGCCAGGGCTGGCACACCGAACTGGGCCCGGGCCGCCACCCCATTTCGTCGGCCATGTTCTGGTACTACGAAAGCCCGGCCGGCGCGCTGTGGGAGTACTACACCGACGAGGACGAGCTGACCGCCGACTGGCAGCCGCGCGAATTCACACCCGGCCCCACCGTGTTCGCCGAATGGGCCATCAAGGGGGGCATCGACGGCAACACCCGCCGCCAGAAAAACGCCGAAGCGCCCAGCGGCAAGTTCATGACCGACAAACCCAAGGCCTGAAGGAGGCATCCATGCTGAACCGCACCCTTTACAACGAGACCCACCAGAACCGCACGGCGGCGCCCACCGCTTACGAAGGCCTGTTGGGCGACAGCATCGAGCGCGCTTTTGCCGCCGGCATCCACGACCTCGAAGGCCTGGTGGCCTTCCTGAACGAAGGGGGCCCCGCTGGCCCCAACGGCCAGCCCTGGACGACCGCCAGCTACCAGCAGGAAATGGCCCGCCTGGGCGCCTGAAGCACAAGGAGCACGACATGAACACGCAAACCATCAACGTGATGCTGGACCCGGTTGACCAGGCGCTGGAAGTGGGCCTCAAGGACCTGTGGTACCCCGTCTGCCCGTCGAACTTCCTCAAGGAAAGCCCGATCTCGTTGCGCCGCCTGGGCTACAAGATCGCGCTGTGGCGTGACAACACCGGCAAGGTGCACGCGCTCGAAGACCGCTGCCCGCACCGCGGCGCGCCGCTGTCGCTGGGCGTGATCCTGGGTGACCGCATTGCTTGCCCATACCACGGTGTCGAGGTGTGCACCGATGGTGTGGCCGTGCGCGTGCCGGGCAGTCCGGGCTGCAAGCTCGAAGGCAGCCAGGCCACTCGCCGCTTCCACGCGGTGGAAGCCGCTGGCGCCATCTTCTTGTTCAACGCCACCGATCCCTTCCTGCCCGAAGCGCCGCCGCTGCGCCTGCCCGAGCAGCTGACCTCGCCCGAGTGGTCCAACTTCCTGTGCTACGTGGAGTGGGCGGGCGACTACCGCTACGTCATCGACAACGTGATGGACCCCATGCACGGCGTGTACCTGCACAAGCAGTCGCACACCATGGCCGAAGGCGAAAACACGGCCGAGTTCCAGATCCGCGACGTGCCCAACGGCTTCATCTTCGAGAAAAAAGGCCAGCGCGACGTCAACTTCGACTGGACCGAGTGGACCGACACCGGCATCCACACCATGCGCCTGGAAATTCCTTACCCCAAGACGGGTGGCCCCGGCGGCAACTTCACCATCATTGGCGCGTTCTCGCCCGCCGAGAAAAACGTGACGGCGGTGTTCTTCTGGCGTTGCCGCAAGGTGCAGGGCTGGCAGCGCGACACCTGGCGTTTCCTCTACAAGAACCGCCTGGAAAAACGCCACTGGGACGTGCTGGAGCAAGACCGCATTGCCATGGAAAACATGGAGCCCGACGCCAACCAGCACGAGCACCTGTACGCACACGACATGGGCATCGTGCGCCTGCGCCGCCACATGAAGAAACTGGCGCAGGCACAATTGGAACGTCAAGCCGCCTCCGCCTGAAAGTGTTCCCATGAGCCAAACCCTGCAAGCCTTTGTCCACACCCTGCGTTTTGAAGCCGACGACATCCTCGGCATCGAGTTGCGACCGGTCGACGGCGGCGCCTTTCCTGCCTTCACGGCGGGCGCCCACATCGATCTGCACCTGCCCAACGGTTTGGTGCGCAGCTACTCGCTGCTGAATGCGCCGGGCGAAACCCACCGCTACGTGGTGGCGGTGCTCAAGGACAAGGCCAGCCGGGGTGGCTCGCGTTGTGTGCACGACCAACTGCGTGTGGGCCTGAAGCTCACCATCGACGCACCGCGCAACAACTTCCCGCTGCACGAAGACGCCGGCCACACCGTGCTGGTGGCCGGTGGCATCGGTGTCACGCCCATCCTGTGCATGGGCCGCCGCCTGCAGCAGCTGGGCAAGTCCTTCGAGGTGTTGTACTTTGCGCGCTCGCGCCAGAGTGCGGCTCTGACCGCCGAGATCGAAGCCCTGGGCGTGCCGGTGCACTGGCACTTCGACGTCGAAAAAGGCGGGCCGCCGGACCTGAAGGCCCTGCTGGGCTCGCGCGGTGCGGTGGCCAACACCCATTTCTACGCCTGCGGTCCTTCAGTGATGCTCGACAACTTTGTCGCCACCTGCGAGGCGCTGGGTCACACCAACGCCCACATCGAGCGTTTTGCCGCCGTGGAAGTGGCGGCCTCGGCCGATGCCAAACAAAGCTACACGGTGGAGCTCAAGCGCTCGGGCAAGGTCATCGAGATCACGCCCGCGAAGTCCTTGCTGCACACCTTGCTGGACCACAAGATCGACGTGGACCACAGTTGCGAGGAAGGCATTTGTGGCGCCTGCGAAACCCGCGTGCTGGAAGGTGAACCCGACCACCGAGACTCCGTGCTCAGCGCCTCCGAGCACGCCAGCAACAAGATGATGATGGTCTGCGTTTCGGGCTGCAAATCGGCCCGTCTGGTGCTCGACCTCTGAGCCCCGTGTGCGGCCGCGCCGCACACCTCATTCCTCGTCTTTCCCCGCTGCCTCGCCGCACTGCGCGCGCAGGCGGCGCAGCACCTCATACAGCGTGCGGCGTTCGTGGGGTGACAGCGTCAGGATCATGGCAGCCTGACTGCGTTGCGCCTCCGGCATGATGCGCTCGTACAGCGCCTGGCCCGCTGGCGTCATGGCCACCACCATGCCTTTGCGCCCGGCCGGTGGTGTCACCACATCCACCAAGCCTCGCTTGGCCATCAGCTGCAGCGTGCGGCTGACCTGCGCCTTGTCGGCCGCCGATTCCGCCACCAGCTCCGGGAAAGGCAGCGTTCCGGCCGCCGCGAGCACCGACAGCAGGCGCCACTCCGAGACCGACAAATCAAATCGTTCCGCATAGGGCAGCGTGATGCTGCGCCGCAAGCCGTTGCTGGTGTGGCTGAACAGCGTGGTCAGGAAGTTGTGCACGTCCAGGCCCGTGCCTTCTGGCGAAAGATCGTCCCAGGGGCAAGGCGGAGCGGCCTGGGGCTCGGGTGGTCGTGCGGGAGAACGTGGTCGGCTCATGGCCCGATCTTACGCCGCACATCGTAGATCAATCAACAAATGTTGACGAAACAACAAAATACGCCTACGATGGCGACGCGTCGAAAGCGTGTCCCACGTTTGTGCGCACACCGTGCCACGCCGGCCTGCCGTCGGCTGGACCTCCCCCATGTGCCTCGCCTCTCAGGAGTGAAAGATGAAACTGGATCGTCGTCAGTGTTTGGCCGTTGTCATGGCCGTCGGCGCCGTGGTCGCCGGTGCCGCGAATGCGCAGAGCTACCCCGAAAAACCCATCAGCGTGGTGGTGGGTTACCCGCCGGGCGGCGACACCGACGCCATGGCGCGCCTGTTTGCCGACAAGCTCTCGCAGCGCCTCAAGCAGCCGGTCATCGTGGAGAACAAGCCCGGGGCCGGTGGCACGGTGGGCAACAGTTTTGTGGGCAAAGCCAAGGCCGACGGCTACACCCTGTTGTTCACGCCCAACCCCTTCACCACCGCGCCTTTTGTGATGAAGCTGTCGGCGGGCAACCAGTACGACGTGCTCCATGGCTTCGAGCCGGTGATCAAGATGGCGACACAGCCGCTGGTGTTGGTGGCTCACCCCAGCGCTGGCGTGAAAACCGTGCCGGACATGGTCGCCGCCGTGAAGGCCGGTAAGCCGTTCAGCTACGCCAGCCCGGGGGCGGGCTCGCCCATGCACGTCGTCGCCGAATGGCTCAACCGCAGCGCGGGCGTGAAGATCGCGCACGTGCCGTACCGGGGTGTGGGTCCGTCGGTCAATGACGTGGTTGGCGGCCATGTGGCCACGGCTTGGGTCACGCTCGGTCCCATCACCCAGTACGTGGCCACTGGCAAGCTGGTCCCTCTGGCCATTGCCGATGCCAAGCGTTCGCCGTTGGCACCCAACATCCCCACGCTGGCCGAACAGGGCCACAAGGACGTGGTGGTGGGCGCGTGGAACGGCTTCTTTGCGCCCAAGGGCACGCCGGCGGACGTGATCAAGTTGCTCAACACCCACCTCAACGAGATCGTGAAGATGCCCGACGTGGTGGAGAAGATGGCCACATTCGGCGCCCTGCCCGCCGGTGGCGCTCCCGACGTGCTCGGCAAGACCAATGCCACCGAGCACGAGCAGATGGGCAAGCTCATCAAGGAACTGGGCGTCACCGCCGAATGACCATGAGCGCCTCGACCCTGGGCACGGAGGTGCCCCAACTCTCCGCCCGTGCCAAGGTGTCGGGCCGCGCGGTGTACGCGGGCGACGTCAAGCTGCCGGGCATGTTGCACGGCAAGGTGCTGCGCAGCCCCTACCCGCACGCGCGCATCGTCTCCATCGACACCTCGGCGGCGCGCGCGCTGCCGGGCGTGAAGGCCGTATTGACCGGCGACGACGCGCCCGACACCTTGTGGGGCGTGCACAAAAAGGAACGCGCTGTGCTGGCCAAAGGCGTGGTGCGCTTTGCGGGCGAGGAGGTCGCCGCTGTGGCCGCCACGTCCGACGAGATTGCACGCGACGCGCTGGATCTCATCCAGATCGAGTACGAAGAGCTGCCCGCCATCTTCACGCCCGACGAGGCGCTGGACGAGGAAGCGCCGGGCGTGCACCCGGGCCGCAACAACATCGCGCACGAAATCCGTTTCGAACGCGGCAGTGTGGAAGCAGGCTTTGCCGAGGCCGACCTGATCCATGAGGCGACCTATTCCACCCACGCGCAGTACCCCGGCTACCTGGAGCCCATGGCCACCGTGGCCGCGTTGGATGGCGACGGCCGCTTGCAGGTCTGGACCTCAACGCAGTCGGTGTTCCTCGCGCGCGGCCGCATCGCCACCGTGTTGGGCCTGCCGGTCTCGCGCGTGCGGGTGATGCAGGCCATGACGGGTGGCGGCTTCGGCGGCAAGATCGTCGAAGACGACAACCAGCTGGTGTGTGGCCTGCTCGCGCTCAAGACGGGCAAGCCCGTGAGGCTGGTGAACAACCGGCTGGAAGACTTTCTCGCCACGCCCAGCAGCGTGCCGGAGCGCATCACCCTCAAGCTGGGCATGAAACGTGATGGCCGCATCGTGGCCAAAGACGTGCGCATCGTGGCCGAGTGCGGCGCCTACGCGGGCCTGTCGCCCGAGGTGATGCACGTGAGCGCCATGCGCAGCGACAACATGCACCGCCTGCAGCACGTGCGCTCGCACGCTACCCTGGTCTACACCCACACGCCGCCTCACGGCGCGTTCCGGGGTTTTGGTGGCACGCAGATGCTGTTTGCTCTCAACAGCCACATCGACACCATGGCACGCGAGCTGGGGCTGGACCCGGTGGCCGTGCACAAGCTCAACGCGATGCAGGCTGGCGACACCTCGGTGCACGGCTGGAAGATCGGCAGCACGGGGCTGCGCGAATGCCTGGACCAGTGCACCAAAGCCATGGACTGGCACACACGGCGTGCCCGCAGTGCCGCCGGCCAGACCGGCGTCAAACGCCGTGGCGTCGGCGTGGCCGCCGCCATGCACGTGAGCGGCAACCGCACCATGGGCAACTGGGACGGCTCGACCGTGGTGCTGCGTCTCAACGAAGACGGCCGCGCGGTGGTGCTCAGCGGTGAATGCGACATGGGCCAGGGAGCGGCCACCATGCTGGCACAGGTGGTGGCGCACGAACTGAACATCCCGCTGGCCCACGTGCACGTGGCGCCACCGGACACCGACACCTCGCCGTTCGCCATCGGCACACTGGCGTCGCGCGTCACCATGTCAGGCGGCAACGCCGCCCTGGTGGCCGGACGCAAAGCCAAGGCGCAGCTGTTCGACGTGGCCGCCGGCCTGCTCGGCTGTGAAGCCGAGCAACTCGAAATCGCCGACTGCCAGGTGCGCGTGATTGGCGAACCCACACGCGCCAAGCCGCTGGGCGACGTGGTGCGTCAGCACATCTGGCGTCATGGCGGCGAAGGCCTGCAAGTCAGCGGCAGCTGGGACCCACAAACCCAGATGTTCGATCCCGCCACGCTGATGGGCAACATTGCCGCCGCCTACTCGTTTGCCGCGCAGGTGGTGGAAGTGGAGGTGGACACGGAAACCGGCCAGGTGAGTGTGGTGGACAGCTTTGTCTCCGACGACTGCGGCAAGGCCTTCAACCCGCTGGCCATCCACGGCCAGAGCAACGGTGCCACGGCCCAGGCTTTCGGCTGGGCGTTGTACGAACAGCTGCAGGTGGAAGGCGGGCGCATCGCCAACGGCAACTTTGCCGACTACAACATGCCCACCGCCGACGCCATTCCGCTGCTGCGCGGCGGGCTGGTGGAATCCAACGACCCCAATGGCCCGCTGGGCGCCAAGGGCGCAAGCGAAACCGCCATCCTGCCGGGCGCACCTGCCATCGCCAACGCGGTGTTTGACGCCGTGGGCGTGCGCATCACCGATCTGCCCATCACACCCGAGAAGGTGCTGGCCGCGTTGCGCGCCCAACGTCCGGAGAGCCAGCATGCTTGATTTTGATTTCCTCGAACCCACCAGCGTGGCCGAGGCCAGCCAAATGGTGGCCGACCTGGGCGAAGACTGCCGCGTCATCGCTGGCGGCACAGCGCTGATGCTGGCGATGCGCCAGCGCATGCTCACACCCAGCCACCTGGTATCGGTGGGCCACCTGCAGCCGCTGCGTGGCATCAGCGCCGATGGCAGCGGTTGGCTGCGCATTGGTGCCTTGTGCACCCACGCCGAGGTGGCCGCTTCGTCGTTGATCCGCGCGCAGTGGCCCATGCTGGCCAGCATGGCCTCGCGCGTGGCCAACCCACAGGTGCGCCACCAGGGCACCCTCGGTGGCAACCTCTGCTATGCCGACCCCGCCACCGATCCGCCCGGCTGCCTGCTGGCGCTCGATGCGCAGGTGGTGCTGAGCAGCGCTCGTGGCGACCGTGTGTTGCCCATGGCCGACTTCCTGGTGGACTACTACACCACCGCACTGGAGCCGGACGAGCTGCTGACCGAGATCCGCGTGCCTCCGCTCGCGCCCGATGCCACCGGCCTTTACACCCGCCACCTGCGCACCGCCGCCGAACACCGGCCGCTGGCCAGTGTGGCGCTGCTCGCACGGCGGCAAGGCAGCGTGTGCACGGAGGTGCGCATTGCGGTTGGCGCATCTACCCCCGTCCCCACCCGTGTGGCGAGTGCCGAAGCCTGCCTGGTCGGCCAGACCATCACCGCCGACCTGATCGCCGAAGCCGCTGCCATCGTGGCCGCCGACATCACGCCGGTGGACGACGCGCGCGGCAGCGCCGACTACCGCCGCCACATCATGGGTGTGGTTGCACGTCGCAGCCTCGCCCAACTGTTTGGCCTGACCCAGGAGCAGCCATGAGCCAACACACGATATCCCTCACCGTCAACGGCGAGGCCGTGCAAGCCACCGTGCCCGCCCGCCGCCTGCTGAGCGATTTCCTGCGCGACGACCTGGCCCTGCCCGGCACCAAGCGCGGTTGCGAAACCGGCATTTGCGGTGCCTGCTCGGTGCTGGTGGACGGCAAGGTGGTGAAGTCCTGCCTGAGTCTGGCGGTGCAGGCCAAGGGCAAGGCCATCACCACCATCGAAGGCCTGTCGCAGGGCGACAGCTTGCACCCGATACAGGAAAGTTTCATGCGCTGCGGCGGCCTGCAGTGCGGCTACTGCACGCCGGGCATGGTGATGGCCACCTGCTCGATGTTGAAAGACAACCCCCGGCCCACGGTGGACGAGGTACGCCACGGCCTCAACGGCAACCTGTGCCGCTGCACCGGTTACGCGCAGATCGTCGAGTCCGTTCTCGACGCTTCGGAGAAGATGCATGGAAATTGAAAAGACCCTGTCCCTGGACGCGCCACCCGCGCGCGTGTGGGCCCTGCTGCTCGACCCCAACGCCATGGGCGCCTGTGTGCCCGGCATGGAATCCATCGAGGTCATCAGCGACAGCGAGTACGTGGCCGTGATGAAGGTGAAGATCTCCTTCATCAGCGCGCGCTTCAAGCTCAAGACCCGCATCGTCGAACGCGACGAGCCACGCTACCTGCGCGCCGAAGGCACCGGTGAGGACACCTCGGTGGCCAGCTCGCTCAAGCAGGTCAGCGAGATGTGGCTGGCCGAGCGCGACGGTGGCGGCACCGAGCTGCGCATGAAGGTCAAGGTCGATGTGCTGGGGCGCATGGGCACTTTCGGCCTGGGCGTGATGAAAACCAAGGCCGATCGGCTGTGGGACGAGTTCGGCGTGAATGCCGCCGCGCGTCTGGCAACGGGCGAGGGGTCTGTGGTGTCCGCGCGCACTGCATTCGACAAGGCGCCGGTCGTGGCACCAGCGGTTGCAACGGCTTCGGCCCCCGTGCCCGCCACCGCTCCTGCTGCTGTGTCTGTTGTGGCACAGGTCGCACCGCTGGCCGTGCCCGCAGGGGCCAGGCAGGTGCCCGCGCCCGGCTTCTGGGCCCGCCTGTTCGGTGCCCGTCAAGACATCCGCGTGGAAGTGCAGCGTGGCGACACCCGCATCGTGGTGAGCTGGCCGGTGCAGGCGGCGCCCGAATGCGCGGCGTGGCTGCGCAGCCTGGTTTAAGGCAAGCGTTCCACCGTCCGGGGCGCCGAAGCCAGCGAACGGGATCGGGCGCGAGGAAAGGTGTGCGGTCTGTTGTTGCAGATGTTGTGGTCACAGCGTAGGCTGAAATGCTGCAACTGACCAATCAGTGTTTTTGATTCAGGCCATCAGTGCACGCGCGGGACGGGTAATCCCTAGGGTGAAAAGCACACCGGTAAACCGGCTGTTTTGGGTGTGAAAAAGCGGTTTGATGCAGATCAACTTGCCAGCACTTCGGCTCAAAAGTGTGTGCTTTGGCGCTTGTTGTCTGGAGTTGCTGGCGATGTAATGGCAGCACGTTTCACAAAAGAGTTGTTGTTTCTTTTGTGGAACGAGTAAACCGCCACACCAGGAGTTGTTGATGAGCACCGCCACCTACCAGCCGCCCGCCGGCATGAACCTCTCGCAATGGATGACAAGCCGCGTGGCCACCCGCGCCACCCGGCGCTACGACTGGGACGCCCTGAAGTTCCAGGCCGACCTCGACCCGAAATACCGCCGCGCCCAGATGCGCTATGTGGGCACCGGCGCCACCGGTGTGGCCAGCGACGAGAACACCGTGCCGGCCGAGCACTTCACCTTCTCCACCATGATCCTGCCGGCCGGCGCCGAAGGCCCGCTGCACATCCACACCGACGTGGAAGAGGTGTTCTTCGTGCTGCGCGGCCGCGTCAAGCTGATCGCCGAGCTCAATGGCGAAACCTGGGAAATGGAGGCCGGTGAACGCGACCTCATCTCCTGGCCGGTGGGCGTGTACCGGGGTGTCATCAACATCGGCGACGAAGAAGCGCTGATGTGTGTGATCGTGGGCAACGCCAAACCGGTCACCCCCACCTACCCGCCCAGCCACCCGCTGGCCCAGATCAAACGCTGATGGAGGCACCCATGCGCACCTTGTCCAACGAAACCTTCCAGAACCGCAGCGCACCGCCCACGGCCTATGAGAGCCTGCTGGGCGACAGCATCGAACGCGCCTTCGCCGCAGGTATCCACGACCTCGAACGCCTGGTGGCCTTCCTGAACGAAGGCGGCCCGTCCGGCCCCAACGGTCAACCGTGGACGGCCGCGACCTACTGCGATGAAATGGCCCGTCTGGGCGCCTGAACCGGGAGACACACACATGAACACCATCGCCATCAACGCCCAACTCGACCCTGTGGACCATGCCTTGGAGCGGGGCTTGAAAGACCTGTGGTTCCCGGTGCTGCCTTCAGCGCACGTGAAAGAGAACCCCGTGTCCATCCGCCGCCTGGGCTACAAAATCGCCCTGTGGCGCGACCAGGCCGGCACACTGCACGCGCTGGAAGACCACTGCCCACACCGGGGTGCGCCGCTGTCCATGGGCGTCATCCTGGGCGACCGCATTGCCTGCCCCTACCACGGTGTGGAGGTTCGCGAAGACGGCACCGTCACCCGCGTGCCGGGCAGCCCCGGCTGCAAGCTGGAAGGCTCCAAGGCCACGCGGCGTTTCCACGTCACCGAGTCCAACGGTGCCATCTTCCTGTTCAACGCCACCGACCCGCACCTGCCCTCGCCACCGCCGCTGGTGTTGCCGGAAGAACTGACGTCGCCGGAGTGGTCCAGTTTCCTGTGCTACGTGGAATGGGGTTGCGACTACCGCTACGTCATCGACAACGTGATGGACCCCATGCACGGGGCTTACCTGCACAAGCAGTCGCACACCATGAGCGAGGGCGAGATCAGCGCCGAGTTCCAGGTGCGCGATGTGCCCACGGGTTTCATCTTCGAGAAGAAGGGCCAGCGCGACGTCAACTTCGACTGGACCGAGTGGCGCGAGAGTGGCCACATCCACACCATGCACCTGGAAATTCCCTACCCCAAGACAGGTGGCCCGGGCGGCAACTTCGCCATCGTGGGCGCCTTTGCCCCGGCTGAGAAAAACGTGAGCGAGGTCTTCTTCTGGCGCTGCCGCAAGGTGCAGGGCTGGCAGCGCGACACCTGGCGTTTCCTCTACAAAAACCGGCTGGAGCAACGCCATTGGAACGTGCTGGAGCAGGACCGCGTGGCCGTGGAGGCCATGGAGCCCGACGCCAACCACCGCGAGTTCCTGTACGCGCACGACACCGGCATCGTGCGCCTGCGCCGCCGGCTCAAAAGCCTGGCCCAGGCGCAGCTTCAGGCCGGCAGCGGCAAAGCGCTCTGACGGGGCAACAGCGACTGCCGAACGAACGCCAGAAAGTCCTGGATGGGCAGGGCCGCGGCAAACAGATAACCCTGGCCGGTGTCCACCCCCATGCCGGCCAGGGTGTCGCGCTGTGCTTCGGTTTCCACGCCTTCGGCCACAAAACGGGCGTCGTAGTGGCGGGCGGTGTCCAGCGCGATCTGTATGGCCGACTTCATGCGCGGCACGTCGATCATGGCCACCATGTGCTGGTCGATCTTGACCTCGGCAAACGGGTGGTGGGCCAACACGCTCAGGCCCGAGTAGCCCGATCCAAAATCGTCCAGCGACATGGCGATGCCACAGGCGTGGAGGGTGCGCAGGTTGGTTTTGACCGACGCCACATCGGGCAGCGGGCTCGATTCGGTCAGCTCCATGGTGAGTGTGCTGGGCGGCAGGTGCGCGTCGTGCAGCAGGGCCTGCACCCGCTCGGCAAAACCCGGGGTGGACAAGGACGCGCCCGAGATGTTGACCGACAGGCTCAGCCCGGGTGATTCCTGCCAGCAACGCTGGGCATCGCGCACCACGGCCACCACGGTGCTCCACTCCAGCGCGGGCAACAGGCGATGGCGGGCCGCCACGGCCAGCACGTGCGAGGGCGAGATGGGGGTGCCGTCAATCGGCGCAGGGCGCAACAAGGCTTCGGCGCCTTTGACCTGCAGCGTGGCGAGGTGGCATTTGGGTTGGTAGGCCATGGGCGGCTGGCCGGTGTCTATCCATTGCAGCACCTGTGACAGCACCACCGAATCCAGCGCCGCCTGCTGCGCAAAACCCCGGTGGAAAAAGTGCACCGGCTCGCCCAGGTCGATGCGCTGTTGCAGCAGCAGACTGGCGTCGCGCATGGCTTCGGCGGCGGTGGTGTGGTCGGTGCTGTGCAGCGGCGTCACGGTCAGCCGCAGCTGCGGCTGGTGCGGCTGGTTGCCCGCCCCGCGCCAGATCAGATGCAGGTTGTGGTGCAGCGCCTGGGCCAGCTCCTTGTGCTCCACCTCCTGGCTGGACACGCCATGCAACACCACGGCCAGCGCGGTGTCGGTGAACTGGAACACCCGGGGCCGGCAGGTCGACAAGGTGTGTGGCAACGCGGCGCCGTTCATGTGGGCGGCCACCTCGCGCCACATGCTGTCGGCCCAACTGTGGCCCTGCGCGAGCAGCATCTCCACGTAGTTGGCCGACTCCAGCAGCACCAGGGTGTGGGGCCGTGCGGGTGTTTCGGCAAACAGCGCTTGCAGGTGGTCGAGCATGGCGCGGCGGTTGGGCAGGCCGGTGAGCGGGTGCAATTGGCCTCGGTCGCGCTCGCGTTGCAACAGTATGTGGTGCTGGGCATCAAGCCGGAACAGGGTGTAGAGCCCGGCAAGCAACGCCAACGCAGGCAAGGCACCGAACACGCGCAGCGCGGTTACCTGGTAGACGAGCGACGTGGGCAGCCAGCCCAGCAGGGCAATGACCCCCACCGACAACAAGCCCGTGGCCACACGCACCAGCCACACCAGCAGCAGATGGTGCCATCGGAGTTCCAGCACCGAACGGTTTCGCACCACCCAGTGGGCCATCAGGCCACTGGCAAAAAACAGCGTCAGGTCCAGGGTCGCGGCGGGCATCTGGGCGCTGCCACCAAATTGCCACCGCGCCAGCACCAACGGCACAAACGCGATGCCACCACCGCGCCAGCCCCCCAGCAGGCAGGCCAGAAACAACAGGTCGTTGCGGATGTAGGGTTTGGAAGGCGACTGGATGAACTCAGCCACCAGCAGGGTGAGCAGGTAGCCGGCGACGCCCAGGACCGCGCCGTACACGTACTGGGTGCGCTGGGCCGGGGCGGGCGCAGCGCGGTAGGCAATAAGCACCAAGCCGACGATACCCAGAATGGCCGTGTACTGCAGCAGCACCAACGGCATATTGGCCAGCTCTTTGGCGCCGGCATTGACCCACAGTGTCCACACATCTTCCCCCTTGACTGGCGCAGGATGGCCGGTTTCTGTGAATCATTTTAAAGTGATTATTGTGATATCAATTTGCCGCGAAATTGACTTTCACCCGTGAAACAAAAAAAGCCCCGGACGCGAGCCCGGGGCAATGACCTTGGAGAAACGGGATCAGAACGCGGTCTGGAAGCCGATGTTCAGGCCGGTTTGTGACGCACCGGCCACGGGGCTGCTGCCCGGTGAACCACCGCTGAGCGCCACGGCCGAGGCCTTGTTGTTCTTGATGTGGCCCACTTGCGCAAACACGTTGGTGCGCTTGGAGAAGGCGTAGGTGGCGCGCAAGGCCATCAGGGTGGCGTTGTAGTCGCTGGCGTTTTTGTAGCGCAGCGTGACCACCTGGCCCGACAGCGTCAGCGTGGGCGACACCGGCATGGACGCACCCAGGTGCCACAGGTCGCTGTCGGGGGTGGTTTGTCCGGGGCAGTTGGTGCCGGTCGGGCTGGGGCCGGCGTTCACGCTGTCGCGCCCGAAGCTGTAGGTGGCGCCCCGCCTGAAAGCCGTTGCCAAAGTTCTTGCGCCAGGGCCGCTTGGTTGCAGGGCAGCGCGGCGGCACAGGCGATCAGTTGTGGTTTCGTGGCGGGGAGTCTCCAGTGGTTGGGGGAATTCAGTCCGCGCGGATCTTGAGTTCGCGGGCCAGGCTACCGTAGCGCTGGTGGTCAGCCTTCACGAAGTCGGCCAGGCGTGCGGGCGTGCCGCCCAGCACTTCGAGGCCGGCGCCGGTGAAGCGCTCGCGCACGTCGGGCAGCTTGAGGGCTTCGTTGATTTCCATGTTCAGGCGGGTGATGGCCGCAGCGGGTGTGCCAGCGGGCGCGAACACGCCGTACCAGGCGGCCACTTCCACGCCCTTGACGCCTTGTTCGGTGGCGGTGGGCACCTGGGGCAGCAGGGCGGAGCGTTCGTCTTCCACCACCGCCAGCGGCACCAGCTTGCCGGCCTTGATGTGGGGCAATGCGCCGCCCAGGGCCACGAACAGCAGTTGCACCTCGCCGGCCAGCGCCGCGTTCAACGACGGCGCCACACCACGGTAGGGCACGTGCAGCAGGTTCAGGCTGGTCGACTTCTTGAACATCTCGCCCGCAAAGTGCATGGGCGAACCGTTGCCTGGGCTGCCGTAGGTCATGTCCACCTTCGTGCGGGCCAGGGCGCTGAGTTCGGCCAGGTTCTTGACGCTCAGTGTCGGGTGCGCAACCAGTGCAAGCGGGGTGGTGGCCGGCGCGACCACGGGCACCAGGTCTTTCTGCACATCGAGGTTGCCGACCGCACTCGCCGCCAACACGTGGGGTGAAATGGCCAGCGTGTTGGGCGTGAGCAGCAGGGTGTGGCCATCGGGGGTGGCGCGCGCCACCGTGCCGGCACCCAACAGCGCGCCAGCACCGGGCTTGTTCTCCACCACCACGGCCTGACCGAGTTTGGGGGCCAGCTTTTCGGCCAGCACGCGCGCCGCCACATCGGGGCCACCACCGGCCGGGAAGGGCACGACGATGGTGAGCGTTTTGCTGGGAAAACTCTGGGCCATGCCCAGGGTGGGCCAGACACAGGCGGCCAGCGTGGCCGCGATCAGCGCGCGTTTGTGGGGGTGTTTCATTGGGTCTCCAAAGGTTGTTGATGTGGGGTGTGGTGTGCTCACAAGGGTGTGCGCCAGGCGTCGTAGCCGTAGACCCAGTCGGCGTTGCCGGGGCCTTTCATCCACTGGTTGCCGCGCGAGCCGATCTGGATCTTGGCGGTCCGCTCCTTGCGCGCGCTCTCGTAGCGTTGCAGCGCTTGCTGGGCCTCGGCGCGGGTCGCCACGCCGGCCAGCGCCCTGCCCAGCACCACGGCGTCCTCAATCGCCATGCCCGCACCCTGCGCCATGAAGGGCAGCATGGGGTGGCAGGCATCGCCGAGCAGCGTGACCGTGCCCACCGACCACTGCGGCAGTGGCTCGCGTTCGTACAGCGCGCTCTTGAGCGTGCTGTCGCAGGCGTCGAGCAAGGCGCGCGCATCGGGGTGGAAGTTTTTGTAGAAACCGCGCAGCTCGTTCACGTCGCCTTCGCTGGTCCACGATTCCTCGGTCCAGCTCTCCTGGCCGGTGGTGGCGAAGATGAAGGTGTCTTTGCCCTGGTTGAGCGGGAAGGTGACGATCTGGCTCTGTGGGTTGGGCCCCCACCACTTGGTGAAGGCCTCGATTTCCGGCACTTGTTTGACGCGTTCGGTGGGCACCACCGAGCGGAAGGACACCACGCCGGTGAAGCGTGGGTGTTCTTCGCCAAACAGCGCGGTGCGCACACGGGAGTGGATGCCGTCGGCGCCCACCACCACATCGAAGCTGGCCTGGTCGCCGTCTTCGAATTGCAGTGTCACGCCATCGCTGTTGTGCGTCAGGCTGCGGATGCGCTTGCCGAATTGGATCTGGGCCATCGGAAACTGCTCGGCCAGCGCGTTGATGATGTCCGAACGGTGGATGGTGACCTGCGGCGCGCCGTACTGCTGCTCGGCCACGTCGCTCATGCCCAGGCGCGAGGTTTCCCGGCCCGTGTCCCAGTCGCGGCTGATGCGGAAGGTGGGGCGGGCACCGCGCTCGCGGATGGCAGCCCCGGCGCCCAGGCCGTCGATGGCGCGCACCACGTTGGGCGTGAGGTTGATGTCGGCCCCCACCTTCGAGAAGCCCTTGGCTTGCTCAAAGACGGTGACGTCGTGGCCTTGCTGGCGCAGCGCGATGGCGGCGGCCAATCCACCCACACCGCCTCCGGCGATTCCGATTTTCAATGTGCCCATGTGGCCTCCTGGCTTTACGATGGGGGTGATTGTTCAAGCGTGGCCCGCTGCGCTCAACCGCCGCAACGCCGTGATTGGGCACGATTCGTCCAGCCCGTTTCACCCACTAGACGCCCGATTCCTGAATGGATGTTTTGAGCGAAATCCTGGCCATCTGCCGCGCCGAACGCGCGGTGACGGCGCGCTTCCATTTGTTCGCGCCCTGGGGCCTGCGCTCCGACGGTGTGGCGGGCAGCGCCATCATTCGCATGGCCCGTGGTGCGCCTTGGTGGATAGAGGTGGCAGGCCGGGCGCCTGTGTGTGTGGCACCGGGTGACCTGGTGATGCTGCCGCTGGGCGCGCCGCACCGCATGGGTTCGGCCCCCGACGTGCCGGCCGTGCCATTTGCGGAACTGCTGGCGCAGCGCACACCCGGCGCCCGCGACGAGGCGCCGCTCACCCTGCGCCACGGCGGTGGTGGCGAAGCCTGCGAGATGTTCAGTGCACTGTTGTGGTTCTCCGCCTACTGCCGGCATTCGGTGCTGCGCATCCTGCCCCCGCTCATCCATGTGCGCGCCAGCGAGTTGCCCATGGCCGGCAGCCTGGCCGGCACCATGGAGGCGCTGGTCACCGAAACCCTGGCCCAGCGCCCGGGCTGGCGGCTATCGGCCAGCCGAATGGGCGAGCTGCTGCTGGTCAACATCCTGCGCGAGCACCTGCTGCGCGCCGTGGGTTCCAGCGATGCCGGCTGGTGGCGTGCGCTGTCCGACCCCGCCATCGCACGCGCCATCACCCACATGCACCGTGACCCCGCGCGCGCCTGGACGGTGGAGGCACTTGCGCGCGAGGCAGCCATGTCGCGCTCGCGGTTCAGCGAGCGTTTCAAGGCCCTGGTGGGTGACACCCCCATGGGCTACCTGGGGGCGCACCGCATGGCGCTGGCGGCCGAACAGCTGGAGGCTGGGCGCCTGCCGCTGGCGCAGGTGGTGCAGGACGCGGGTTACGATTCCGACAAGGTGTTCGCGCGTGCTTTCCGGCGCTGGGCCGGCCTGTCGCCCACGGCCTATGCCAAACGCGAGCTGGCGCGGCGCGCGGCCATGGGGAACCCGACCTCCGTGCCAGCCGACGCCTGAGGCTCAGGCCAGGCGATCAGCCATCTGCCGCAGGCGGCCGTACCAGGCGTTGTCCGGGTCGCGCAGTTGCGTGTGGGTTTGAAAGTGGTCCAGGCCGGGCCACTCGGTTAAGGAGGCCGGTGCCGCCTGGGTTTGCAACAGGGGCAAGATGCGGCGGTTGCCACGCTGCACCCGGGGGCTGTCGTGTTGGCCAAAGCCCAGGTCAAACGACACGCGGTTGCCGCTGCCCCAGCACAGGGGGCTGAAGACGCCATCCTGCTGCGGGTCCAGCCCACGCAGCACGGTGGTGTAGACCCGCTCTTCCAGGCTGCCAGGCGCGGGTTGTGGGTCGTGCAGGTCCATGATGCCGCTGATGGGCAGGCAGCCACCCACCAGATCGGGTGCGATGCCCCAGCGCGGCCAAAGCGTGTGGCGCAATGCGGTGAGCGCCGCGAGGTGTCCGCCCGCTGAGTGGCCACCCAACAGCAGCCGGCGCGGGGCACCGCCCCAGGTGGGCAGCGTGTGTTGCAGGTGGGGCAACAGGGCCAGGGCGTCGTCAGGTGCGGCGGGGAAAGGGCATTCGGTGACCAGGCGGTAGCTCGGTGCCACCAGCACCAGCCCCAGCGCCGTCACATGGGGCGCCATGAAACGCACCCAATCGCGGTAGCCGTTGGTCCAGCCACCGCCGTGCCAGAACACCAGCACCGGTGCGGCCTGTGCACCGGCAGGTGCGTACACGTCAAAACGCTGCAGACGGTGTGACCCATAGGCCTGGTCCAGCGTGGCCACCACCCTTGCCGGCAGCGGCTCGCGCGACCACGCCATCACGGTGCGTGCGTAGTCCACCGCCGCCGGAAACGGCAAAGGCATCTGCGAATCGGGATCGTCCGCGAGCGATAGCGTGAGTTCAGTCATGGAGGCGCAACAAGCGAGGTGTCTGATCCCAGTGCACCCGTGGAGCCGGCTCTGCCGGTCCACTGGGTGCGCCCCCTCGAGGGGGGATTCGAGTTACACGAAGTGAGCGAGAAACGGGGGTGGGCCCGTCAATCCGCCATGATCCCCGTTTCCTTGATGACCTTGCCATAGCGGGTGTTGTGCTCCACCACCACCTTGGCCAGCGCATCGGGTGCGCCACCGGCCGGGATCAGGGCCAGGGTCTTCATGCGGTCCAGCACATCGGGCATCTTCAGGATTTCATTGAAGTGGCCGTTGAGGGTGCGCACGATGTCGGCGGGCAGACCTTTGGGGCCGACAAAACCTTGCCAGGCACCCACTTCGGCGTCTTTCACGCCACCTTCGGCAAAGGTGGGCACGTTGGGTTGCAGCGGCGAGCGCTTGGGGTCGGCCACACCGATGTTGGTCAGGCGGCCGTTGCTGATGTACTGCTGCACCGGACCCAGCGTGGTGTAGAAGGCCGGCACCTGACCCGACACCAGGTCGATCACGGCCGGGCCGCTGCCACGGTAGGGAATCTGTTGCAGCTTCACGCCTGCGGCCTTGTTGAACATTTCGCCCAGGATGTGCATGGGCGAACCGCTGCCGGGGCTGGCGTAGGCCTGCACCTTGCCCGACTTGGCCGCGGCCACAAAGTCCTTCAGGTTGGTGAGACCGGTGCTCGAATTGACCACCAGGAACAGCGACTGCGTGCCGGCCAGGATGATGGGGGTGAAGTCGTTGACCGGGTCGTACACGGCGCCGGTGCCCGGCTTGAGCACCAGGGGTGCGGTCGCCATGGTGTTGGGCGTGAACAGCAAGGTGTAGCCATCGGGGTTGGCCTTGGCCACAAAGGCGTTGCCGATGGTGCCGCTGGCGCCGGTTTTGTTTTCCACCACCACGGGCTGGCCGACGCGGGTCGAGAGCTTCTCGGCAAACACGCGGGCCAGGGCGTCGGTGTCGCCGCCTGGCGGGAAGGACACGATGATGCTGATGGGCTTGCTGGGGTAGGCCTGGGCCAGCGCGGCCCCCGAACCCAGGGCCAGGGTGGTGGCTGCGGCGGCAGCCACGAGCAGTTTGCGACGGACGTTCATGGAAAGCTCCTACGAAGGGTTGAGGGCGGGGTGAAAAAAATGGGGCGTTCTGGCTTCAGAAAACGCCGGTGAACGAGCCACCGTCGAGCAGCAGGTTCTGCCCGTTGATGTAGCCGGCGTGGGCGCTGCACAAAAAGGCGCAGGTGTGGCCCAGCTCGCTGGGTTGACCAAAACGGTGGGCCGGGTGTTTGGCCAGGCGCGCGGCCTTGACGTCTTCCACACTTTTGCCTTCGCGCTGGGCCTGGGCCACAAAGTTGCCGGCCAGGCGCGCGGTGTCGAAGGTGCCGGGCAGGATGTTGTTGATGGTCACGCCCTTGGCCACTGTGGTGCGCGCCAGGCCCGAGACAAAACCGGTCAGGCCGCTGCGCGCGCCGGTGGACAGGCCCAGGCCATCGACCGGCGACTTGACCGCGCTGGAGGTGATGTTGACGATGCGGCCCCAGCCGCGCGCCATCATGCCGTCCACGGTGGCTTTGATGAGTTCGATGGGCGCGAGCATGTTGGCGTCGATGGCGGCATGCCAGGTGTCGCGGTTCCATTGGCGGAAATCGCCCGGCGGTGGGCCGCCGGCGTTGGTGACGACGATGTCGAAGTCCGGGTGCTGCGTGAAAATGCGCGCACGGCCGACGTCGGTGGTCACATCGGCGGTTACCCAGTCTGCGCGGCCTGGGCCGGTGGCGTTGAGGCGTTCCGCCGCGTCCACCAAGGGCCCTTCCGTGCGCGCCACGATGACCACGTGCGCACCCGCCTGCACCAGCGCCTGGGCGCATGCGAAACCCAGCCCGGCGCTGGCGCCGCAGACCAGGGCTCTTTTGCCTTGAATGCCGAGATCCATTGCGTTATTCCATCGTGATGTTGCGGGCCTTGATGACCTTGGCCCAGCGCGCGGTCTCGTCGCGGATGTGGGCACCAAAAGCGCCGGTTTGCAGGTTCCACTCAGCCATGCCCTGGGCCTTGAACTGCTCGCGCACGGCGGGCTGCGCCAGGATGTCCTGCGCGTCGCGGGCGAGTTGCTCGGCCACGTCGGCGGGTGTGCCGGCCGGTGCCAGCAGCCCGTACCACGAGGGCACAACGATGCCGGGCACACCGGCCTCGGCCATGGTGGGGATGTCGGGTGCGCTGGGCGTGCGTGTGCTGTCGGTCACGGCCAGCGCCACCAGCTTGCCGCTCTTGAGGTGGGGCAACACGGTGGGCAGGTTGCTGAACATCAGCGGCACCGTGCCACCCAACACGTCGTTGAGCGCGGGCGGTGTGCCCTTGTAGGCCACGTGCAGCATCTCGACCTTGGCCTGGTCCTTGAACAGTTCGCCCGCGAGGTGCAGGCCACTGCCGATACCGGGCGACGCGTAGGACAGGCTGTCGGGCTTCGCCTTGGCCGCCTTGATCAGATCGGCCACGGTCTTGAGGCCGGTGCCGGGGTGTGTCACCAGCACGTTGGGCGTCTTGGCCAGCATGGCCACCGGCACAAAGTCCTTGTCCACGTTGAACGGGAACTTTGGCATCAGCGTGGGGTTGATGGTCAGGTTGCCGGCGGGGATGACCAGCAGGGTGTGGCCATCGGGCTTGGCCTTTTTCACCTTGTCCATGCCGATGTTGCCGGCCGCACCCGGTGCGTTGTCCACCAGCGCCACCTGGGCGTAACGTTTGCCCAGGCCATCGGCCAGGATGCGCGCCAGCGTGTCGATGGGGCCACCGGGCGGGAAGGGCGCGACCAGGGTGAACTTGTCGGCGGCCAGGGCTTTTTCGGCGGCGGTCTGTGCGAACGCGGGTGCGCTCAGGGCCAGTGTCGCGGCCAGGGTCAGCAAATGACGGCGTTGCATGGTTCAGGTCCTCAGGAAAATGCCCAGGGATTGGGCTGCTCGTTGAGGCCGAAGTAAAAGCTCTTCTGGCTGGTGTATTCCAGAATGCCCAGTCGGCCCTTCTCCTGGCCGTAGCCGCTCATCTTCACGCCGCTGAAGGGTGTGCTGATGGAGAACACCTTGTAGGTGTTGACCCACACGGTGCCGGTCTGCAGCGCGCGGCCGATGCGCCAGGCGTTCTTGAAGTCGCGTGTCCAGATGCCCGAGGCCAAGCCGAACATGTTGTCGTTGCACTGGGCGATCAGGTCGTCCTCGTCCTTCCAGGGCAGCAGGGCCAGCACCGGGCCAAAAATCTCTTCCTGGCACATGCGGGCGCTGTTGGGCAGGCCTTCAAAAATGGTGGGCAGGTAGTAGCTGCCGCCATCGAAGTAGCCGCCGGTGGGTCGCTCGCCGCCACACAACACGGTGCCGCCTTCGTCGCGGCCCAGTTGCACGTACTTCTCGACCGAGGCGCGGTGGCCCAGGTTGACCAGCGGGCCCATTTGTGTGTCTTCGCGCGAGGGGTCGCCCACGCGCAGCTTCTTCACGCCTTCGAGCAGGCGGCGCTTGAACTCGTCGTACAGGCTTTCGTGCACAAAGGCGCGCGAGCCGGCGATGCACGATTCGCCCGAGGAGCTGAAGATGCCGTACAACACACCGGCCACGGCGTGGTCGAGGTCGGCATCGGGCATCACGATGGTGGGCGACTTGCCGCCCAACTCCAGCGAGGTCGGCATCAGCTTCTCGGCCGCCAGGCGCTGGATGCCCATGCCCACGGTGGTGCCGCCGGTGAAAGCGATGCGTTTGATCAGCGGGTGTTTGACCAGCGCGTCACCGACGATGGAGCCCTTGCCGGGCAACACGCTGACGATGCCGTCGGGCACGCCGGCCTGCTGGCAGATCTTGGCCAGTTCCAGCGCCATGCGCGGCGTGATCTCGGCCGGCTTGAACACCATGGCGCAGCCGGCGGCCAGGGCAGGGGCAAGTTTCTGCGCTTCGCTGGCGATGGGGCTGTTCCAGGGCGTGATGGCACCGACGACGCCCAGCGGCTCGTTGATGCTCATGCTCACGAAGTCACCGCGCGAGGGCGTGATGGTGTCTTCCCAAGTTTCGGCGGCGGCGCCGAAGAACTGGAAAGTGCCGGCGGCGCTGGCCACCAAGGCACGGCATTCCTTGATGGGTTTGCCGTTGTCCAGGCGCTGCAGTTGCGCCAGTTCTTCGGCGCGCTCGCGGATGCCGGTGGCGATGCGGTAGAGGATGCCAGCGCGTTCGTGGTGCTTGAGCTTGGCCCAGGCCGGTTGGTGGCGTGCCTTTTCAGCGGCTTGAACGGCCTCGTCCACATCGGCGGCGTTGGCGGCGTTCAGGCGCGCGACGGTGCTGCCGTCGTGTGGGTATTCGGTGGTGTACTCGGGGCCAGAGGCGTCGCGCCACTGGCCGGCGATGAAGCTTTTGAGTTGTTCGGTCATGGAGAGGGTGCCTTTCTCAGATGGAGACACGGCCGTGCGCCAATGTCATAGCCGGGGGCACCGCAGATCCGGCTTTGCCGGTCTGCCAGTGCCGCCCCCTTGAGGGGGTGACGCGAAGCGGCGCAGGGGTGGGCTTCATATCGTCACCGCGCCCACGCGGTTGTGCAGGAAACGCAGCGCCGACAGAACGGTGAGCGCCGAGGTCTTGGGGTTGTCGGGCAGGGGCTTGCCACGCATGGTGATCTGCATTTCGCCAAAGGCGCCGCGCACATCGATGTGGTGGATGTTTTCGGTCACGGTCGGGTCGGCGATCAGTCGCACCTGGGTGTGGTCCAGGCCCAGGCCGGCCAGCGACACGGTGGCGGCCACGTTGGCGTTTTTGGGGTACAGGCGAGCAGCTTCGCGCGCCGTGTTTTCCAGGATCACCGTGGGCTCGCTGAGGGTGTCGAGGTTCACGACGTCTTCAGCCGGCGTGCCACGCCAGCCAGTGGGCGGCTTGCGGCCGGTGTAGGTGACGCTGTCCAGGCCGGCGATGCGGGCGGCCGCGATGGCGTCCACACCGCCGATGGCGCCCGACAGCAGGTGCACCTGCGTGCTCCCTTGCGCCGCCGCTTCGGCCAGTTGCTCGGGCAGGCCGGGTTCGCTCAAAGCGCCGATGGACAACACCGCGCATTCGGTGCCACGGGCCAGGGCCGGCAGCACGTGTTCGGTCAGGGCCTGGTGGCCCGCGCATTCCACGACGAGGTCGGTGTCCACAGGCACGGCCGAGACCACCTGGGCGTCGCCCGCGTGTTCGCGTGCGGCGGCCGCGTGTTCGGGGGGCACCACGATGTGGGTGATGCGCAGGCCTGGCACACCGGCCATCCGCTGGAACAGCGTGCGGCCGATGGCACCGAAGCCGATCAGGGTGACGTTCTGCATGGTCAGTCTTTCTTCTTGGGCGGGCCGGCAAACTTCACGGCAAACGGGCCCCACGCGTCCATGTCGATTTCCAGCACGGCCGGGCCCTTGATGGCCAGGGCCTCGCGCAGCGTGTCAGCGGTGTTGGCCGGATCGCTCACCTTGAAGTGCGGCACCTGCAGGCTGGCGCAGAACTGGGCGAAGTTGGGCGTGTGCAGCTCCACGTAGGCGTGGCGGCTGCCGTAGATGTCGTCCTGGATGTTCTTGATCACACCGTAGCGGCTGTCGTTCATGACGATGAACAACACGTCGGCCTTCTCTTGTGCGGCGCAGGCGAGTTCACCCACGTTGAGCATGAAGCCACCGTCGCCACACAGCGACAGCGTCTTGCGGCCCAGCTGGTGTTCGGCGTTCGCCACCGCCACGCCCACGCCCATGGCCAGGCCCTGGCCGATGCCACCGCCCAGGGCGTGCACGCCGGCGCGGGGGTGGTTGAGCACCGGCGCGCGGTTGCCCCACATGCTGTTCGAGAGCGTGATGTCGCGCACCCACCAGATGTTCTGGCCGGCCACTTCGCCGATGGTGTTCTTGAGCTTGACGTAGGCGCCCAGCGTGCTGTCCACCAAGGCGGCTGCGGCTTGGCGTGCGGCTTGCACGTCGGCGGCGAGCTGGGGGTCGATGGACATACGGCCTTCCAGGCGATCTGCCAGCGCGTTCAGGGTCAGCGTGGCGTCGCCATGCACGAACAGCTCGGTCTCGTAGCCCCGGTTTTCCACCAAGGTGTTGGCGTCGATGCGGAAACGGCGCGTGGGCAGCTTGAGCTTGTAGTTCAGCGTCTCGTTGCTGCGCAGGCGGGTGCCCACGGCCAGCATGGCATCCACCGTTTCGTAGAACTGCTCGGCCGGCTTTTGCAGGTTGTAGCTGCCCAGGGTCTGCGGGTGGTCCTCATTCACGATGCCACGGCCTTGCACCGAGGTCACCACCGCAAAACCCAGCTTCACGAAACGGGCCACGGCTTCGGTGGCGCCGCGTGCGCCACCGCCCAGCCACAGCAGCGGGCGCTTGGCCTGGGCCAGGCGCTCGGCCAGCAGGTCCACCGCCGCCAGGTTGGGCTGAACGGGCGCCACGGCGACGGGCGAGATGTCGGCCGGCAAGTCCAGCGTCATCTTTTGCACGTCGATGGGGATCTCGATGCTGACCGGGCCACAAGGGGGCGTTTGTGCCAGGCGCACGGCTTCGCGCAGCGTGGCCAGGGCGGTCTCGGGGTTGCGGATGCGGAAGGCGTCCTTGCCGACGGCCTTGAGCATGGCCAGCTGCGCCGGGTGCTCGTGGATGTAGCCCAGGTCGCGGTCCAAGAAGGGCGACTCGATCTGGCCCGTCAGGTGCAGCATGGGGGTGCCGGCGGTGATCGCCTCGACCATGGCGCCAGCGGCGTTGCCACAGCCGGTGCCGGTGCTGGTCACGCACACGCCCAGCGTGCCGCTGACGCGGGCGTAGCTGTCGGCCATGTTGCAGGCGCCGGCTTCGCCCCGCGCCGACACGAAGCGGATCTTTTGGCGCACGTGGAACGCGTCCAGGATGGGCATGTTGTGGATGGAGATCACGCCGAAGGCGGCGCGCACGCCACATTGCTCCAGGAAGCGGACGGCGAGTTCACCCACGGTGATGCGGGTGGTGGCGGTGGTTTGGGTGGTGGGGCTCATGCTCGGGCTCAGGCGGCTTTTTTGTCGTGGGGTTTGTTCAGCCACTGGCCGCGGTGCGGGGTGTGGCTGATGCGTTCGGTGAGTTGGGCGGCGGCGTCGCGGACCTGGTTGATCAGCACATCCAGTTCGCCTTCCTGCACGCGTTGTGCCGGCACGGTAATGCTGACGCAGGCGACCACTTCATTGCGGTCGTTGAACACAGGCGCGGCGATGGTGGAAATCCCGGTTTCAAACCCACCCTGGCTGACGGCGTAGCCGCGCGCGCGGTCTTCGTCGATCAAGCCCTTGAGCTGGGCCAGCGTGGTGGGCGTGCGGGCGGTGTAGGCGGGCAGCGGCTCCTCGGGGTAGAGGTGGCGCAGGCTGTTGAGGTCGAGATCGGACAGCAGCAGGCGGCCCAGCACCGTGGCGTGGGCGGGCAGGCGCGCGCCGACCTGGATCGAGTGGAACATCGCGCTGCGGCCGGCGGCCTTGGCCACGAACACCACGTCGCGGTTGTCGCGCACCACCACGTGGGCCGAGTAGCCGCACAGGTCGCGCAGGTCTTCGATGACGGGTCGGCCGTGTTCGGTCAGCTCCATCGAGGCGAGGTATTCAAAACCCAGGCGCAGCACCGACAGGCCCAGCTTGTAGCTGGCGCCGTCGCCCACACGCTCCACAAAGCCGCCCTGCTCCAGGGTTTGCAGCATGCGGAACACCGAGGCGCGGGGCAGGTCGAGCCGGCGCGAGAGTTCGGCGCCCGTGAGTTCGCGCTCGTCGCGGTTGAAGCTCATCAGCAACTGCAGGCCACGTGCCAGCGCGGGCACGGTGTAGCGGTCTTCGCCCTTGCCGTCGGTGGTGTCTTCGTTTTTGGGGTCGCTCATGGGGTGTCTCCTGCGGCGTTGGCGTTCAAAGGCCCAGCAACTGGTTCACGCGCTCGGCCGCTTCCAGGGCACACACATGGCCCACCGGCCCGAGGTCAACCCAGGCCAGGTTCTTGCGGTGCGCCACGTCGGCGCAGGCGGCGGGCGGGGTGATGGTGTCGGCACTGCCGCTGGCCACGATGAGGGGCACCGACACGCGGGCCAGGTCGGCGTCGAGCCGGCCGGTGGACAACATGCGCGAAGCCTGGGTGTAGCCGGCCGGGTCGATCTGGGCCATGGTGTCGCGCACCAGGTCCACCATCTCGGGTGTGGCGTCGGGCGAGAGCATGGCAGCGGCACGCGCGTTGGCCATGCCTTGTGGACCCAGCTTCTGCAGCGTGGCCAGGCGACCGCTGAGCTTGGCTTCGCGTTCGACCTCATCGGCATCGCCGTAGCCGCGTGCGGGCGCCAGCAGCACCAGCTCGGCCACACGCTGTGGCTGTTGCACGGCGGCGGCGGCGGCCATCAGCGCGCCCAGCGAATGGCCCACCAGGGTGATGGGTTGGTGCTGGTCCATCGCGTCCATCCATTGCCACAGGCGGCGTGCGTAGTCGGTTGCGTGGGGGTGGATGGCCGAGAGCGGTGCGCTGCGGCCATAACCGGGCGCGTCCCAGGCCAGCACCCGCACATCGGTGCGGGGTTCGGCGGCCTGCAACTGGCGCACCCAGCTGCCCGAGCCGGAGCCGATGCCGTGCAGCAGCAGGTGGGTCACGCGGGCGGCGCGCCCCGCCTGGCGGTACTGCACCACCTCGTCTGGGCGCAGCGCCAGGGCGGTGGGGAAGTGCTGCAGCGCGGCGTGGGGCGACAGATGGGCCATGGTCGGTCTCGTGCGACGGGTGCAGTGGCTCAGCGCTTGATCTTGGCCAGGGGCGAATCGGGCGGGTAGACCGGGGTGATGGGCTTGGGCGAGCCCAGCATCACGCACATCAGCGCGTCTTCCTCGCCGGTGTTGTGCTCTTCGCGGTACACGCCGGGCGGCACCGAGATCAGGTCACGTTCGCCCAGGGTGGCTTCCCACTTCTGGCCGTCCTTTTCGCAGATGACCTTCATCTGGCCGCGCAACACGAAGAAGATTTCTTCCACGTCGTGGTGGATGTGCGAAGGGCCGATGTTGCCGGCCGGGATGACCATGGTGGAGAACGTGAAGTGGCCGGCGGGCACGGTGTTGACGTCGCTGTTGACGCCGGTGCCACCGGTGCCCACGTAGCGCATCTGGGCGCGGCGGTACTTGGGGTCGTAGTCGGCCTGGAACTTCAAGGCGTCCCAGTCGTAGCGGCGGCTGGCGCGGCGGGCCACGCGGCTTTCCATCCACTGCTCAAAGCTCTGGCCGCTCTTCTGCATCATGCCGGCCTGGATTTCGGCTTCCGGCGGGATGTTGGCGTCCAGCAGGCCACGTTCGTTGAATTGGGGCGCGTTGGCGGCCAACACGTCGTTCTTGATGGGTGCGTTCATGGTGGGTTTCTCCTTCAGTTCATGACAAAGCCGCCGTTGACGGGCAGCAGTTGGCCGGTGATGTAGCCTGCCCCGCGCGAGAGCAGAAACAAGGCTGTGGCGTTCAGGTCGTCAGGCACCTGCGCGCGGCTGATGGCGCGGCCCTGGGCGTAGTACTCATGGCGCGCCTGGGGCACGTATTCGGTGGCCTCGACCAGCGTGAGGCCGGGGGCGATGGCGTTGACGGTGATGCCCTCGGGGCCCAGTTCGCGCGCCAGTGACCGCGTCATGGACACGACCGCGCCCTTGCTCGCCACATAGGCCAGCAGGCGCGGCGCGCCCCACAGGGCGGTGTCGGAGGCCAGGTTGACCACGCGGCCACTGCCGCTGGCGGCCAGGAAAGGGCGCGCGGCGGCGGTCACCAGCCAGGTGCCACGCACGTTGACGTCCATCACGCGGTCCCAGGTGTCCACGGTGATGTCGTTCATGTCTTTGCCGCCGGAGTTGGTGATGGCGGCGTTGTTGATCAGGCCGTCCAGCCCGCCCAGCGCGGCGGCGGCGGCGGCCACCCCCTCACTGATCGCTTGCGGGTCCATCAAGTCCATGGGCACGTAGGGCATGGCCAGCTCGGCGGCCAGGGCCTGGCCGCGTTCGTGCAACACGTCGCTGATGGCCACGCGGGCACCCGAAGCGACCAGCGCCCGTGCAAAACTCTCGCCCAGGCCTCGTGCGGAACCGGTGACCAGCACACGGCGACCTTCCAATCGAATTTCAGCGTTCATGTTGGCGTTGGTTGTTTCATTAAAGAAACGATGATTCATTACGGAATCAATGGTACGCGCAACTGGGGCCGGTGGCGCAATTCCGAGTGATTTGAAGGGCTATTGAGGCACGGCAAGGTGCCACCCTCGCCATCGCGGAGGGCGGAGACGCCCGCAAGGGGCGCGCCTTATTTGCCGATGCAGAACTGGGAAAAGATGACGCCCAGCAGGTCGTCGGCGCCGAATTCACCGGTGATGGTGTTGAGCGCGTTTTGCGCCAGGCGCAGTTCTTCGGCCAGCAAATCGAGCGCGGGCACCCGGGCATCAATCTGGGCGCTGGCCTGTTGCAGGTGGTCGTCCACCTCGCGCAGCGCGCGCAGGTGGCGCTCGCGGGCGATGAACACACCCTCGGGCGCGGATTGCCAGCCGGCGATGCGTAGCAATTCGGCCCTCAGCTCGGCCAAGCCGGTGCCGGCCTTGGCCGAGATGCGCAGGCCCACACCTGGTGCTGCGGTCTGCGCAGCGTCGGCCTTGTTCCAGAGGTGGATGACGGGCAGGTGGCCAGGCAGGCGCTGGGCCAGGGCGGCGTCGGCGCTGGCGTAGGCGGGCTGGTCGTGTCGGGTCAGGTCGTGCAGGAACAGCACCGCATCGGCCGCCTCGATCTGGCCCCAGGCCCGTTCGATGCCGATTTTTTCCACCACGTCCACCTCGGGCAGGCTGGTGTCGCGCAGGCCGGCGGTGTCGACCACGTGCAGGGGCACACCGTCGATTTGTATGGTCTGGCTCACCACGTCGCGGGTGGTGCCGGCGATGGGGGTGACGATGGCCAGTTCGGCGCCGGCCAGGGCATTGAGCAGCGAACTTTTGCCCGCGTTGGGCTGGCCGGCGATCACCACCTTGATGCCCTCGCGCAGCAGCGCACCCTGGTGGGCACGCGCCAGCACGGCGGCCAGTTGGGTTTGCAGGCGGGTGAGCTGGCCACGCGCGTCGGCCTGCTGCAGAAAGTCGATGTCTTCCTCGGGAAAGTCCAGCGTCGCCTCCACCAGCATGCGCAGGTGGATCAGTGCGTCGCGCAGACCGTGTATCTCTTTGGAGAAAGCGCCTGAGAGCGAGCGCCCGGCACTGCGCGCGGCCGCCTCGGTGCTGGCGTCGATCAGGTCGGCAATCGCTTCGGCCTGCGCCAGGTCGATCTTGTGGTTGAGGAAGGCGCGCTGGGTGAACTCGCCGGGCTCGGCCAGGCGCAGGTGGGGCAGGCGGGCGGGGGGGCCTTCGGCCGCCGCCTCCAGGCAACGGGCCAGCAGCAGCTGCAACACCACCGGCCCGCCGTGGGCCTGCAACTCCAGCACGTCTTCGCCGGTGTAGGAATGGGGCGAAGGAAAAAACAGGGCCAGCCCCTGGTCGATGGCCTCGCCGTGGGCATCGCGAAACGGCAGGTAAGTGGCTTCACGCGCCTTCAGTGCGCGTCCACAGATGGCTTCGACCAACGGCGCCAAGCCTTTGCCCGACACCCGCACGATGCCCACCGCGCCCCGCCCGGGGGCGGTGGCGATGGCGGCAATTGGATCATCGTGGCGGGAGAGCATAGGTGGGCCGCAGTGTATCGGGCCGCGTGATCGCGCCTATCGGCCGGCGCGAAGTGCCCGAACCGGGTGGGCGCCGTGGATCCGGCTCTGCCGGTCCAGTGGCGCCGTCCCCCCTCCCAGGGGGGAAGCCGCGCAGCGGCGCAGGGGGGTTACTTCTTGCTCCAGGGGAGATTGAACTGGAACGGCACACCCATGCTGTGGTTGATGTAGGCCTGTTGTGCGATGGTCAACACGTTGTTGGTGATCCAGTACAACACCAGACCGGCCGGGAAGAAGAAGAACATGACCGAGAAGATCAGCGGCATGTACCACATCAGCTTGGCCTGCATCGGGTCCGGCGGCGTGGGGTTGAGCGCGGTCTGCACCACGGTGGTCAGTGCCATCACAAACGGCAGGATGTAGAACGGATCGGGTGTGGACAGGTCCACGATCCAGCCCACCCAGGGTGCGTTGCGCATTTCAACGCTGGACAGCAGCACCCAGTACAGCGCGATGAACACCGGGATCTGGACCATGATGGGGAAGCAGCCGCCCAGCGGGTTGACCTTCTCCTCACGGTAGATCTTCATCATTTCCTGCTGCATCTGCTGCGGGTTGCTCTTGAGGCGTTCGCGCATTTCCATGATGCGTGGGTTGATCGCCTTCATCTTGGCCATGCTGCGGTAAGCGGTGGCGTTGAGCCAGTAGAACGCGGCCTTGATCAACACCACCAGCAGCACGATGGCCCAACCCCAGTTGCCCACAAAACCGTGGATTTTTTCCAGCAGCCAGTACAGCGGCTTGGCGAGGATGGTGAGCCAGCCGTAGTCCTTGACCAGCTCGAGACCAGGGGCCATGCGTTCCAGCAGCTTTTCGTCTTGGGGGCCCAGGAACAGGCGTGCGTCGAAGGCACCGCTGGCGCCCGGCGCCACCGTGGCCATCGGCGTGATGGCCCCCGTGCGGTAGCGATGGGTTTGGTTGACGGTGACGCGGTCCACGTAGTTGTCGCGGCTGCCGTCGGCCAGCAGCCAGGCGCTGGCAAAGTAGTGCTGCACCATGGCCACGTAGCCGTCACTGGCGCTCTTCTCGAAAGTGGCTTTGCCCTTGTCGATGTCGGTGAATTCGACCTTCTGGTACTTGGCCGTGCTGCTGTAGACCACGGGGCCGGTGAAGGTGGAGTAGAACGGCGTGGCGCTGCCGGCAATGCTGCCATCACGCACCAGTTGCAGGTAGAGCTGGGGCTCGATGGCGGCAGCACCCTGGTTGATCACCTCGTGGCGCACGGCGATGTCGTAGGCGCCGCGTTGAAGGGTGTAGGTCTTGACCAGCTTGAGCCCGCCCAGCACCGGTGACTCGAAACGCAGTTCGAGGCGGTCCTGCCCATCGGCCAGCGTGGTGGCCGGTGTGGTCAGTGTCATCGGGGTGGTGTGGTTGGGCACACCGTTGCCCACCAGGCCCGACTGCGCGGCATAGTTCTTGTCGGTTTCCAGCAGCACCAGCGGCTCAACCGGCTGGCCTTTCGGCGGCGGCGTGCGCGCGTCATGTTTGAGCAATTCGGCGCGCACAACGGCCGCGCCCTGGCTGTCGATCACCAGCTTCAGCACGTCGGTGCTGATGGTGTGCAGGGTGCGGGGCGCGGCCGCTGCCGGCACCGCATCGACGTTGGCCGGAGCACCTGCGGCGCTGGTCGCGGGTACGCTGCCATCGGCTGCCTTGGGGGTCGCGGCTGGGCTGTCGGTCGTTTTGGCAGTGCTGCTGGCCGGCGCAGGCGTCGGGAAAAACGTCGCTTTGTTGCCGTTGTAGACCTGCCATTGGTCCCAGAGCAGGACCATGGAGAAACCAAACACCACCCACAGGATGGATCGACGGATGTCATTCATGACGAGTGCTTCTCGTGAGGTTGACCCAGCAGCCGCGAAAACAGCGCGGGCGGGTGTTCGGGAATCGGGTCATGGCCACCCTGGCACCAGGGTTGGCAACGTGCGAGCCGGCGCAGGGTCAGGTAGCTGCCGGCCAATGCGCCATGTCGCTCCAGGGCTTGCAGCGAATAGACCGAGCAGGTGGGCTCGAAGCGGCAGGACGAACCCAGCCAGGGGCTCAGCAACAATCGGTAGCCGCGCACCAAGGCCATCAGGCTGCGCTTGGGCCAGTCACGCATGGCTGCGCTCCAACAGGCGGCTGTACAACTGCTGCAACTCGCTGCGCACGGCGGCCTTCAAAGCGTCGGACGTGGCGCTGACAAACTGCTTGCGGTCAAAGCCGCTGCGCAGGCGCACCACCAGCGCCGCACGCGGCAGCACCAACAGGCGCTCTTGCGCCAAGGCGTAAATCTGCCGCTTGACCATGTTGCGGGTGACGGCCCGCTTGGCCCAGCGCTTGGGAATGACCACACCCACCCAAGGGCCAGCGCCCGCAAACAGCGGACGCGACAAAACACCTGCTTGGGCGGCGTCGCCCGCAGGTGCCGGTGCGGCTGCAGGCGCTGCCGTCAGGTGCAGCGCGAAATGTGCGGTTTTGACCACGGGCGGACCCGCCATCACCCACTGGAACTGGGCGCGGTGCTCGATGTGCTGCAAGCGTTGGCGGGTGCCGTTGGCGCCCAAGGCGCCAGACGCCGCATTGACTGCAGCCCGAGGCAACGAACCCGTCGCGGGATCGGCCAAGCCGAGCGCCTGAATTACAGGCCCAGGCGCTTGCGGCCTTTGGCGCGGCGCGCGGCGATCACGGCGCGGCCACCGCGGGTCTTCATGCGGACCAGGAAGCCGTGGGTACGGGCGCGGCGGATTTTGGAAGGCTGGTAAGTGCGTTTCATAGTGGTTCTCCGGGCCGTGGGCCTGGCGGATCGGTGCCTGTTGGCACCCCCGGCAGGGCGTTTGGGCCGTGGCTTGGCGGTTCGTGCAGCAAGGCTGCGGGGCTCCCGGCAACACCAATCCAGGTCAGTCACATTGCTGTGTAATGGCGTGGCGCATCGGGGAAACCCGGCATTATCGCAAATTCCGGGGCGAGGGGCAAGCTGGGATCATCGACAGCCGCTGAATGGGGTGTGGATAACTCGGTGCTGGCACTACAATCTGCGTCCGGTTGATGCCGGACTGTCCACAACAAGAACAACCTCCAAAGCCCGCCCATGATCGAGGGAACCCCCCCCGCCAGCCACGTCGAAGCCCAAGCCGATCTTTGGGACGCTTGTGTCGAACGCCTCGCGCAGGAAATGCCCGAGCAGCAGTTCAACACCTGGATTCGCCCCCTGGCTGCGCGCGTGATCGATGGGGGCGAGCGGGTGCAGGTGGCGGTGGCCAACCGCTTCAAGATGGACTGGATTCGCGCGCAATACGCCGGCCGTCTGACCGCCTTGTTGGAAGAGCTCGCGGGCCGTCCCGTGGCGCTGGAGTTGGCGCTTGCTCCGCGTGAAAGCCCCGCCAGACAAGCCTCCACGCCACGCAGCCTGCAAGATCAGGTGCTGGCCGAGTTGCCTGAAGTGGCCGCGCCCGCCGAGCCGGTGGCCGATGGCCAGAAACACCGCCTGAACACCGCGCTGACCTTTGCCACCTTGGTGGAGGGCAGTGCCAACCGCATGGCGCGCGCCGCCGCCATGCACGTGGCCGGCAGCCTGGGCCAGCTCTACAACCCGCTGTTCATTTACGGCGGCGTTGGCCTGGGCAAGACCCACCTGGTGCACGCCATTGGCAACCAGCTGCTGGCAGACAAGCCCCACGCCAAAATTTTGTACATCCACGCTGAACAGTTTGTGTCGGATGTGGTCAAGTCCTACCAGCGCAAGACGTTTGACGAGTTCAAGGCCCGCTACCACTCGCTTGATCTGCTGCTGATCGACGACGTGCAGTTCTTTGCCAACAAGGAGCGCACGCAGGAAGAGTTCTTCAACGCCTTCGAGGCGCTGCTGGCCAAAAAGAGCCACATCGTGATGACCAGCGACACCTACCCCAAGGGGTTGGTGGACATCCACGAGCGGCTGGTCTCGCGTTTTGATTCCGGCCTGACCGTGGCCATCGAGCCGCCCGAGCTGGAAATGCGCGTGGCCATCCTGATCAACAAGGCCGAGGTGGAGCACACCACCATGCCCGAAGAGGTGGCCTTTTTTGTCGCCAAAAACGTGCGCTCCAACGTGCGCGAACTGGAAGGCGCGTTGCGCAAGATCCTGGCCTATTCGCGTTTCAACCAGAAGGAAATTTCCATCCAGCTGGCGCGCGAGGCGCTGCGCGATCTGCTGTCCATCCAGAACAGGCAGATTTCGGTGGAAAACATCCAGAAAACGGTGGCCGACTACTACAAGATCAAGGTCGCCGACATGTACAGCAAGAAGCGCCCGGCCAGCATCGCCCGGCCGCGCCAGATTGCGATGTTCCTGGCCAAGGAACTGACCCAGAAAAGCCTGCCGGAAATTGGCGAGCTGTTTGGCGGGCGCGACCACACCACGGTGCTGCACGCGGTGCGCAAGATTGCCGCTGAACGTGCCCAGCTGACCGAGTTGAACCAGCAGCTGCACGTGCTGGAGCAAACGCTCAAAGGCTGAGTCGGCAGGCCCGGTACTTGAAGCACAATAGAACGTTGAATCGGCAGCCCAACCCCACATCCCAGAGACGGAAGACCCTCGCACATGATCGTTTTCAAATCGACCCAGGACAAGGTATTGGCCGCGCTGCAGTCGGTCTCGGGCATTGTCGAACGCCGCCACACCCTGCCCATCCTGGCCAATGTGCTGGTGCGCAAAACCGGCGGCCAGGTGCAACTGACCACCAGCGATCTCGAAATCCAGATCCGCACCACCGTTGAGCTGGGGGGCGACGAAGGCAGCTTTGCCACCACCGTGGGCGCGCGCAAGCTGATCGACATTTTGCGCACCATGCCGGCCGACCAGTCGGTCAGCCTGGAGTCATCGGCGGCCAAGCTCATCCTCAAGGGCGGCAAAAGCAAGTTCACCATGCAAAGCCTGCCGGCGGAAGACTTTCCGCTGGTGCAGGAGTCGGCCAATTTCGGCCCCGCCTTCAGCGTGCCACAAAAGGCGCTCAAGGGTTTGCTGGCCCAGGTGTCCTTTGCCATGGCGGTGCACGACATCCGCTACTACCTCAACGGCATTCTGTTTGTGGCCGAAGGCAACAAGCTCAGCCTGGTGGCCACCGACGGCCACCGCCTGGCCTTTGCCAGCGCCACGCTGGATGTGGAGGTGCCCAAGCAGGAAGTGATCTTGCCGCGCAAGACCGTGCTGGAACTGCAGCGCCTGCTGAGCGATAAGGACGACAGTGCCATCGAGATGCAGTTCGCTGGCAACCAGGCCAAGTTCACGTTTGGCGGCATGGAGTTCGTCACCAAGCTGGTGGAAGGCAAGTTCCCCGACTACAACCGCGTGATCCCGCGCAACCACCACAACATCATCGTGCTGGGCCGCGTGCCGTTGCTGGCCAGCCTGCAACGCACCGCCATCATGACGAGCGAGAAGTTCAAGGGCGTGCGCCTGAACGTCGAACCCGGCTCGCTGCGTGTGGCGTCCAACAACGCCGAGCAGGAAGAAGCGGTGGACGAACTCGACATTGACTACGGTGGCGACGCCATCGAAATCGGCTTCAACGTCACCTACCTCATCGACGCGCTGCAGAACATGTCACAAGACATGGTGCGCATCGAACTCAGCGATGGCAACAGCTCGGCGCTGTTGACCATCCCCGACAACGAACACTTCAAATACGTGGTGATGCCGATGCGGATCTGATCCGCACACCCCTTGAGCCATTCCGCCCGAACCCGCTGTGAGCGGGTTTGGTGCTTGTAAGAGAACCTGAAAGCCGCGCATGAGCACCGACAACACCCCGACGCCCGAAGAGCACTCCTCCGCCCAGCCGCCCATCGATGCCCACCAGGCTGGCGCCAGCGAAGGCTACGGCGAAGGCGCCATCCAGATCCTCGAAGGCCTGGAAGCGGTGCGCAAGCGCCCCGGCATGTACATCGGTGACACGTCCGACGGCACCGGCCTGCACCACCTCGTGTTCGAGGTGGTGGACAACTCCATCGACGAGGCCCTGGCCGGTCACTGCGACGACATCGTCGTGACCATCCACACCGACAACTCCATCTCCGTCACCGACAACGGCCGTGGCATCCCCACCGGCGTGAAGATGGATGACAAACACGAGCCCAAGCGCTCGGCATCCGAAATTGCGCTGACCGAACTGCACGCCGGCGGCAAGTTCAACCAGAACAGCTACAAGGTGTCGGGTGGCCTGCACGGTGTGGGCGTGAGTTGCGTGAACGCGCTCAGCAAATGGCTGCGCCTGACGGTGCGCCGCGAAGGCAAGGTGCACCTGCTCGAGTTCGCGCGTGGCTTTGTGCAGAACCGCGTGCTGGAGGTGGTGGACGGCTTCGAGGTCTCGCCCATGAAGGTGACGGGTGCCACCGAAAAACGCGGCACCGAAGTGCACTTCCTGCCCGACACCGACATCTTCAAAGAAAACAACGACTTCCACTACGAAATCCTGGCCAAGCGCCTGCGCGAACTGAGCTTCCTCAACAACGGCGTGCGCATCCGCCTGAAGGACGAGCGCAGCGGCAAGGAAGACGACTTTTCGGGCGCCGGTGGCGTCAAAGGTTTTGTGGAGTTCATCAACCAGGGCAAGAAGGTGCTGCACCCCACCACCTTCCATGCCACGGGCACCCGCCCGGCCGACAGCTACGGCGGCATCCCCGGCACCGAAATTGGTGTGGAAGTGGCCATGCAGTGGAACGAGAGCTACAACGAAAACGTGCTCTGCTTCACCAACAACATCCCGCAGCGCGACGGCGGCACCCACCTCACTGGCCTGCGCGCCGCCATGACGCGGGTGATCGGCAAATACATCGCCGACAACGACCTGGCCAAGAAGGCCAAGGTTGAGGTCAGCGGCGACGACATGCGCGAAGGCCTGTGCTGTGTGCTCAGCGTCAAAGTGCCCGAGCCCAAGTTCAGCAGCCAAACCAAGGACAAGCTGGTGTCGTCGGAAGTGCGCGCCCCGGTGGAAGACATCGTGGCCAAGACGCTGACCGAATTCCTGGAAGAGCGCCCCATCGACGCCAAAATTTTGTGCGGCAAGATTGTGGAGGCCGCCCGTGCCCGTGAAGCCGCCCGCAAGGCACGCGAAATGACCCGCCGCAAAGGCGTGCTCGATGGCATGGGCCTGCCCGGCAAACTGGCCGACTGCCAGGAAAAAGACCCGGCCCTGTGCGAAATCTACATCGTCGAGGGCGACTCCGCCGGTGGCTCCGCCAAACAAGGACGTGACCGCAAATTCCAGGCCATCCTGCCCCTGCGCGGCAAGATCCTGAACGTTGAAAAAGCGCGGTATGAGAAGCTGCTGACCAGCAACGAAATCCTCACGCTCATCACCGCTTTGGGCACCGGCATCGGCAAATCCAGCGCCGACGAATACAACCCCAAGAGCAAAAGCGGCGCCGACGATTTCAACATCGACAAGCTGCGTTACCACCGCATCATCATCATGACCGACGCGGACGTGGACGGCGCCCACATCCGCACCCTGCTGCTGACCTTCTTCTACCGCCAGATGCCCGAGCTGGTCGAGCGTGGCCACATCTACATCGCCCAGCCGCCGCTGTACAAGGTCAAGGCCGGCAAGGAAGAGCTGTACCTCAAAGACGCTGCCGCGCTCGACGGCTTCCTGCTGCGCATTGCGCTGAAGGATGCCAAGGTCGTCACCGGCGGCAGCGCCAGCACCACACTGGAAGGCGACACCCTGGGTGAACTGGCGCGCAAGCATCAGGTCGCCGAAGCCGTGATCGCCCGCCTCTCCGCCTTCATGGACGCCGAGGCCCTGCGCGCCGTGGCCGATGGCGTGGTGCTGAACCTGGACGACATGGAGCAGGCGGCTGTCAGCGCCGCCGCTTTGCAGGTGGTGCTGCGTGAACTCAACACCACCGGCGTGCCCGCCGACGTGGCGGCCGAGTTCGACGTGCGCACCGACAAACCCATCCTGCGCATCAGCCGCCGCCACCACGGCAACATCAAGAGCAGTGTCATCACACAAGACTTTGTGCACGGCGCCGACTACGCCGCCCTGGCCGAAGCCGCCAACACCTTCCGTGGCCTGCTGGGCGAAGGTGCCAAGGTGCAACGTGGCGAAGGCGACAAACAGAAAGAAGAGCGCGTGAGCGACTTCCGCCTGGCCATGAAGTGGCTCATCAGCGAAGCCGAACGCACCACCGCCCGCCAGCGCTACAAAGGCCTGGGCGAAATGAACCCCGAGCAGCTGTGGGAAACCACCATGGACCCCAACGTCCGCCGCCTGCTGCGCGTGCAGATCGAGGACGCCATCGAGGCCGACAAGGTGTTCACGATGCTCATGGGTGACGAGGTCGAGCCGCGTCGTTTCTTTATTGAGAACAACGCGCTGAGGGCGGGGAATATCGACGTGTGATTGCGTTTGTAGGTAGACGCATAAGCTGAGAAAAAAGACCCTTCAGTTGAGAAACTGATGGGTCTTTGACTTTTGGCTTCCGAAAACCAGTCACCGTCAGCTCTTCCTTGTGTCCGTCAAACGCTTTGCCCGACGGGCTTCTCTCGTTTACCCCTGGACGAAGATTGAACTGGCCACACTTGGGTCTCGCGCCGCTTCGCGGTACCAGCGCCCATCCCCCAGCATCATTTCCTGGTGGCCTTTGCCGGCCGGGATCATGGGGTAGCAGTTCTCTTGCTGGGCCACGCGCACATCCAGGAAGAAGGGGCCTTGGCTGACCAAGCATTCGGCCAGTGCTGCGTCCAGTTCGTGTGGTGCGTCCACCCGCCGCGCGCCCCAGCCAAAGGCCTTGGCCAGGGCCACGAAGTCGGGCAGGGCCGCGTTCCAGCTGTGGCTCAGGCGGTTGCCGTGGATGAGCTGCTGCCATTGGCGCACCATGCCCATGTGGCTGTTGTTGGACAGCACGACCTTGATCGGTGTGCCGTGCTGCATGGCGGTGGACAACTCCTGGATGTTCATGAGGATGGAGGCGTCGCCGCTCACGCACACCACGGTTTTGTCCGGGTGGGCGATCTGTGCGCCAATGGCCGCTGGCAGGCCGTACCCCATGGTGCCCGCACCACCCGATGTGAGCCAGCGCCGGGGGGCCTCAAAACGCAGGTGCTGCGCGGCCCACATCTGGTGTTGGCCGACGTCGGTGGAGACGATGGCATCCAGCGGTGCCAGATGTTGTTGCAAGGTGTGCATCAGCTGCTGCGGCAGGATCACCTCGTCGCGTGGCGTGAAGCCCAGGCTGTTGTGCCCGCGCCAGGCCTGGATGCGCTGCCACCAGGTGTCGAGCCGCTGGTCCTGGGGATGTGTGGGTGGGGGCACGGTAGGCAAGGCGGCCAACAAGGCATCCAACACCTGCGCGCAGTCGCCGTGCAGGGCCACGTCCACGGCCACCACCTTGTTGATGTTCTTCGCGTCGATGTCGATGTGGATCTTCTTGGCGCGAGGCGCGAAGTCGGCCAGCTTGCTGGTCACGCGGTCGTCGAAACGCGCGCCCACACAGACGATGAGGTCGGCGTGGTGCATGGCCTGGTTGGCCTCCAGCGTGCCGTGCATGCCCAGCATGCCCAGGAAACGCGGGTCCGACGCGGGGAAGGCGCCCAGGCCCATGAGCGTCAACGTGGTGGGCAGGTTGAACGCGCGCGCCAGCTGCGTGAAGGCCGCGCAGGCGCCGGGGCCGGCGTTGATGAGACCGCCGCCGCCGTACAACACCGGCTGGCGCGCGGCCAGCAGCAGCTCGGCCGCCTGCTGCAAAGCGCTCGATGGCGGCAAGGCGGGTGTCGACACCGTGGCTGGCACGTCGGCCACCGGCACCTGGGCCACGTTCTGCAACTGCACGTCCTTGGGCACGTCCAGCAGCACCGGGCCGGGTTTGCCCGAGGCGGCGATGTGCAGCGCCTGGCGCACGGCGGTGGCGGCCTTGTTCGCGTCGCGCAGTTGGTGGTTCCATTTGGTCACTGGGCGAGACAGGCCGATGGCATCGCACTCCTGAAAGGCCTGGGTGCCGATGACGCCCGTGGCCACCTGGCCGCTGATGCACAGCACCGGAATGGCGTCGCTGTGCGCGTCCAGCAGGCCCGTGACGGTGTTGCTCATGCCGGGGCCGGACGTGACCAGCACCACCCCCACACGGCCGGTGGAGCGCGCATAGCCTTCGGCCGCATGCACGGCGGCCTGCTCGTGGCGGACCAGCACGTGGCGCAGGGCGGGGCGCTGGTAGAGCGCGTCGTACAGCGGCAGGGCAGCACCACCGGGGTAGCCAAAAATCGTGTCCACCCCGCACGCCAACAGCGTGTCGAGCAGCAGCTCGGCGCCGTTGCAAGCCGTGGTGGGTGAGTCTGAAAGGTTTTCGGTGGTGTGCGTGTTCATGCGACTATTTTTCTGCGAATATGGCCGAATGTTTTCGATTTGTGCGGGGTAGTGCGGTGGCAAAGCCAAAAATCCATCTGCCAAAGCAGGATGTGGACGAAGCATCCCCGGTCAGCTTTGATCGCTTCGACATGGCCATCCTGCGCGAGCTGCTGGCCGACTCACGCAAGACGCTGCAAGAGATCGGTGCGGCGGTGAGCCTGTCGCCGACCACTTGCTGGAGCCGCATCAAACGCCTGGAGGCCGAAGGCGTGATCAAGCGCTACACCGCCGACCTCAACCGCGCCAAGCTGGGCTGGCAGGACACGGTGATCGTGCAGCTCACGCTGGACAGCCACACCGACGAGGCGCTGTACGAGTTTGGCCAGACGCTGGCCACCATCCCCGAGGTGATGGAGGCCTACCTGATCTCGGGCGACTACGACTACTTCATCCGCATCGCGGTGAAAAACACGCGCGACTACGAGCGCCTGCTGCGCGAGAAGCTCTACAAGATTCCCGGCATACGCCACAGCAAGTCCAGCTTTGTGCTGCGTGTGCTCAAGGACGAGCACGTGCCGCTGTGAGTGCGCCTGCGCGGGTCAGGCGCTGCCCAGCGGCAGCGCCGTTTTGTAGCGCACCTGCTTGAGCGCAAAACTCGAACGGATCTTTTCCACCTGCGCGATGGGCGACAACTGCTCCAGGATGAAACGCTCCAGCGCGGGGATGTCGGGCACGGCCACGCGCAGCAGGTAGTCGGCGTCGCCCGTCATCAGGTAACACTCCATCACCTCATCGCGCAGCACGATGCGTTGCTCGAAGGCCTCCAGCGTTTCGCGGTTTTGCTGCTTCAGGCTGATGGAGATGAACACGTTGAGGTGCAGGCCCAGTTGCTGCGCGTCCAGCAGCGCCACGTACTGGCGGATCAGGCCCGCTTTTTCCAGTGCCCGCACGCGGGCCAGGCAGGGCGAGGGCGACAAATGCACGCGTTTGGCCAACGCCACGTTGGACAGGCTGGCGTCGGCCTGCAGTTGCTCAAGAATCCGCAAATCGGTGGCGTCGAGGTTCATTTTGCTGCCATATAAAGAATTGGCGGCAGTTTATGTCGCTTGTTGGGGTGTATGTCCGTGTTTTAGGCGACACCTGCCAGCGGGCGCGGTCTAAAGTGGTGGGCCAGGAGACCCCCATGAGCCACCCCGATACCGACCTCGACCCGACCGAAACCCAGGAATGGCGCGACGCCTTTTTGTCGCTGGCCGCACAATCCGGCCCCGAGCGCGCGCGCCAGATGCTGGACGAACTGGCCCGCCTGGCGCGCAGCCAGCGCGTGGGCTGGACGCCCGAGCTCAACACACCCTACGTCAACACCATCGCGGTGGAGCAGCAGCCGGTGTTTCCCGGTGACCTCGCCATCGAGGAACGCTTGGCCTCGCTGATGCGCTGGAACGCGCTGGCCATGGTGGTGCGGGCCAACCAGGCCGAACTGGGCGGATCGAGCGAACTGGGCGGCCACATCGCCAGTTACGCCAGCGCGGCCGACCTGTTCGAAACCGGCTTCAACCACTTCTTCCGGGCCGGACGCCAGGGCGACCTCGTGTTCTTCCAGCCGCACAGCGCGCCCGGTGTGTACGCGCGTGCTTTCCTTGAGGGGCGCTTGAGCGAAAACGACCTCAAGCACTACCGCCAGGAAATCACCGCCACGGCCCAAGGTGCGCGTGGCCTCTCCAGCTACCCCCACCCGTGGCTGATGCCCGACTTCTGGCAGTTCCCCACCGGCTCCATGGGCCTGGGGCCCATCAGCAGCATCTACCACGCGCGCTTCATGCGCTACCTCAGCCACCGCAAGCTCCTCAACACGGCGGGCCGCAAGGTGTGGGGGGTGTTCGGCGATGGCGAGATGGACGAGCCCGAATCGATGAGCGCGCTCACCCTGGCCGCACGCGAGAAGCTGGACAACCTCGTCTGGGTGGTCAACTGCAACCTGCAGCGCCTGGATGGCCCGGTGCGCGGCAACGGCCGCATCATCGACGAGCTGGAAAAGCTGTTTGCCGGCGCCGGCTGGAACGTCATCAAGCTGGTGTGGGGCAGCGATTGGGACGGCCTGTTCGCGCGCGACACCAGCGGCGCCTTGGTGCGTGCCTTCGCCCACACGGTGGACGGCCAGATGCAGACCTTCGCCGCCAAGGACGGCCGTTTCAACCGCGACAACTTCTTCGGCCAGAACCCGGAGTTGGCCGCCCTGGCGCAAGGGATGACCGACGAGCAGATCGACCGCTTGAAGCGCGGCGGGCACGACCTGGTCAAGATCCACGCCGCCTACGCGGCGGCAGCCGCCCACACCGGCCAGCCCACCGTCATCCTGGCCCAGACCAAAAAGGGCTACGGCATGGGCACGGCCGGCCAGGGCAAGATGACCACCCACAGCCAGAAGAAGCTGGATGAGACCGACCTGATCGAATTCCGCAACCGCTTCAACCTGCCGCTCACCGACGAGCAGGCCACCGGCCTGGCCTTTTACAAACCTGCCGAAGACAGCGCCGAAATGCGCTACCTGCGCGAGCACCGCGAACTCCTGGGCGGTGCCATGCCCCGGCGCGAGACCGCGTGCGACGTGGTGCCCGTGCCGCCACTGGCCGGCTACGGACAGTTCGCCCTGAATGCCGACGGCAAGGAGATGAGCACCACCATGGCCTTTGTGCGCATGCTGGGCAACCTGCTCAAGGACGCGCAACTGGGCCCACGCATTGTGCCCATCGTGGCCGACGAGGCGCGCACCTTCGGCATGGCCAACCTGTTCAAACAGGTCGGCATTTACAGCAGCGTGGGCCAGCGCTATTCGCCCGAGGACATCGGCTCGGTGCTGAGCTACCGCGAGGCGCTGGACGGGCAGATTTTGGAAGAAGGCATCAGCGAGGCCGGCGCCATCGCCAGCTGGACGGCCGCCGCCACCAGCTACAGCGTGCACGGCCTGGCCATGCTGCCCTTCTACATCTACTACTCCATGTTCGGTTTCCAGCGCGTGGGCGACGCCATCTGGGCCGCTGCCGACCAGCGCGCACGCGGCTTCCTGCTCGGCGCCACCTCGGGCCGAACCACGCTGGGCGGCGAGGGTCTGCAGCACCAAGACGGCAGCAGCCACCTGGTGGCGGCCACCATCCCCAACTGCAAGGCCTACGACCCGGCCTTTGCGGGCGAGCTGGCCGTCATCCTGGATGCCGGCATGCGCGAGATGCTGGTGGAGCAGCAGGACGTGTTCTATTACGTCACGCTCATGAACGAGAACTACGCCAACCCGGACTTGCCGGGTGGTGGGGTAGGTGGCGCGGCAGAAGGCGTGCTCAAGGGTGGCTACCACTTCGGCAGCTACGGCCCTGAACAAGGCCAGCGCGTCACCCTGCTGGGGTCGGGCGCCATCCTCACCGAGGTGGTCCATGCCGCGCGGCAACTGGCCGAGCAGGGCATTGGCGTGGACGTGTTCAGCGTCACCAGCTGGAGCGAACTGGCCCGCGACGGCGAGGCCCAGGCCAACAACCCCTACATCGCCCAACTGCTGGCGCGCAGCAGCGGCCCCATCGTGGCCGCCACCGACTACGTTCGCGCCGTGCCCGAGAGTGTGCGCGCCTACCTGCCCACCGGCCGCTCCTACAAGACCTTGGGCACCGATGGCTTTGGCCGCAGCGACACGCGGGCCGCGTTGCGGGCGTTCTTCAAGGTGGATGCGGCCCACATCGTGGCGGCGGCGTGTGGTGCCTTGAACTGAGCACCGCGCTCCGACACCCCCAGCCCGCCCACCCGGCGGGCTTTTTTGTGGCCCAAGGGAAAACCCTATCGGTCTACTGATTAACTCGTCATACCATCACGCCAGTTCAAAACCCGGGCCGCTGGGGCCTGGTCGAGCAGACAGACGGAGTGACGATGAGCGCGAAGATTGCGTTGTTTGGTGCGGGCGGCAAGATGGGTGTGCGCCTGTCGCAAAACCTCAAGGGGTCCGCCTTCGAGGTGCGGCATGTGGAGCCGGGCGAGGTGGGCCGTGCCCGCCTGCGCGACGAGGTGGGCGTGGCCTGCGTGTCGGTGGACGAGGCGCTGGCCGGTGTGGACGTGGTCATCCTGGCCGTGCCCGACACCCTGATCGGCAAGCTCGCGGCCGACATCTCACCCAAACTCAAACCCGGTGCCATGGTGATGACCCTGGACGCGGCGGCGCCCTTCGCCGGCCACCTGCCGCAGCGCGACGACCTCGTCTACTTCGTGGCCCACCCCTGCCACCCCTCCATCTTCCACCCGCTGGCCCACGTGGATGGCAAGCCCGACTACTTCGGTGGTGTGGCCGCCCCGCAGTCCATCGTCAGCGCGCTGATGCAGGGCCCGGATTCGGCCTGGGAGCTGGGCGAAGCCATCGCAAAAACCATTTACCAACCCATCGCGCGGTCGTACCGCGTGACGGTGGAGCAGATGGCGCTGCTGGAGCCCGGCCTGTCCGAAACCGTGTGCGCCACCTTGCTGGACGTGATGCGCGAGGCCATGGACGAAGTGGTGTCGCGTGGCGTGCCCGCCGACGCGGCGCGCGACTTCCTGCTGGGCCACATGACCATCCTGAGCGCGGTGATCTTCAAGCAGATTCCGGGGCAGTTTTCCGATGCCTGCAACAAGGCCATCACCTTCGGCAAGCCCCGCCTGATGCGCGACGACTGGAAAAAGATCTTCGATCACGACGAGATCGCCGACAGCATCCAAAGAATCACCTGAGTTCACGCATTCCACCCACCCCGAGGAGACACACACATGAAAACCACACAGCTTGCCTTCGCCGTTGCCGCCCTGTGCCTGAGCGCCGCCGCCGGTGCGCAGACGGTCATGAAGATCAGCTATTCCACGTCCATCACATCGCACTACGGCGTGGGTTCTACCGCCTTCTGCGATGAGGTGGAAAAAGGCACCCAGGGCCGCTACAAGTGCCAGCAGTTCCCCAATGCCGCGCTGGGTGGTGAGCGGGAAATGATCGAGGCCGTGCAACTGGGCACACAGGACCTGGCCAACGTGTCCACCGGTGCCCTTGGCAACTTTGTGCCGGAGGTCAAGATTGTGGACATCCCCTTCCTGTTCCGCGACTACGCCCACGCCCGCAAGGTGATGGATGGTGAGTTTGGCCAAGACCTGCTCAAAAAGATGACCGCCAAGGGCATTGTGGGGCTGGCGTGGACGGAGAACGGCTTCCGCCACATGACCAACAGCAAACGTGCCATCAACCAGGCCAGCGATGCCAACGGTTTGAAGATGCGCACCATGGAGAACAAGGTGCACATGGAAGGCTACAAAACCTTTGGCATCCTGCCCACGCCCATGGCTTGGCCCGAGGTCTTCACAGCGCTGCAACAAGGCACGGTGGATGGCCAGGAAAACCCAATTCCCGTCATCCTGTCTGCCAAGCTGTCGCAGGTGCAAAAGCACCTCTCGTTGACCAACCACGTGTATTCGCCGGCCGTGTTGATCGTTGCGCCCAACATCTGGAACAAGCTCAACGACGCCGACAAGAAGGTGTTCTCTGAAGCCGCCAAGAAGGGCGCAGCGGCCCAGCGCAAGAAGGTCAACGACGACGAGGCCAACGGCATTGCCGAACTCAAGAAGGACGGCATGCAAGTGGTCGAGCAGGTCAACGGGGAGAGCTTCCGCAAAGCCGTGGCACCCGCGTACGCGCAGTACGCCAAAGAGTTTGGTGCCGACAAGATCGCGGCCATCCAGAACGTCAAATAAGCCTCCCGCCGCGCCCTGAGGGCGCGGCTTCATTTAGCACGTCGCCGTCCCGGCGATGGTTGGACACGCCATGACATCTTCCATCCTCCGCCTGGACCGCGTGCTCACCGGCGCCTGCCTGTCCCTCGCCTGCATCTTGCTGGCCCTCATTTCCTGCCTTGGCATGTGGCAGGTGGTCAGCCGCTTCGTGTTCTCGCAGCCCTCCACCTGGACGGAAGAGTCCATGCGCCGCCTGCTG
>NZ_JBHTBZ010000017.1:0-27949 GCF_042665235.1 Hydrogenophaga defluvii
GATCGAGGGCGCGCGGCGGCTGCAGACCTTGAACATCGGCGGCTCCTGCGCCACCGTGGTCAGCTTTGTGGTGGAGCGGGGCTGATCAACGCGCGAAGCGTTTGCGAGTGAGGGCCAGCGCGACCCAGAAGCCGATCACCGTGTAGGCCAGCAGTACCAACAGGTGCCAGCCGGCCTGCTCGGGCCAACGGTCCATGAACAGCGGGCGCACCAGCGCCACCGCATGGGTCAGCGGCAGCACGTCGGAAAACACGCGCACCCAGTCGGGCAGTTGCTCGCGCGGGAAAAACACGCCGCTCAGAAACATCATGGGCGTGAGAAACAGCGTGAAGTAGTAGGTGAAGAAATCGTAGCCCTTGGCCAGCGCGTTGAAGATGAGCGCGATGCAGCTGAAGGTGATGCCTGTGCACAGCAGGATGGGCCAGGCCAGCAACAGTTTGGGGCTGTGGCTGATGCCCAGGCCCAGCATCACACCCAGGATGGCGGTGACGGTGAACAGCGCCTTGAACGCGGCCCACAACATCTCGGCCAGCAGCACGTCGTCCAGGTCCACCGGCGCGTTCATGATGCCGTCCCAGGTTTTCTGCACGTGCATGCGCGAGAAGGCGGAATACAACGCCTCAAAGGTGGCGGCGTTCATGGCGCTCATGCAGATGCTGCCGCTGGCCAGGAACAGGATGTAGGGCACCTGCTGCCCGCCGTGGTTGACTTGCCCGACCAGCGCGCCCATGCCGTAGCCAAAGGCCACCAGCCACATCAGCGGTTCGGCGATGTTGCCGACCAGGCTGGGGATGGCCAGCTTGCGCCAGACCAGCAGGTTGCGCAGGAAGACCGGCCACCAGCGCAGGGACAGGGTGGGCGGGCGCCAGAATGATGGTGTGGTGTGGGTCATGTTCAGCCTTCTTCCCTGATCTGGCGGCCGGTGAGTTTGAGAAAAAGATCTTCGAGGTTGGCCGGGCGGTGCAGGGTGCGCAGGCCGGGCACCTCGTTCAGCGCACTGAGCAGTTGTTTGGCATCGGCCGTGTAGAAAAACACGGTTTCGCCGCTGACCTCCACCCGCGCGGCCAGCGCACGCAACGCCGCGTGTTCAGGCGCGGCATGCAGTGAGAGCGCGCCCACGCCGTACACCTCCACCACGTCGGGCTCCAGGTGCTGGGCGATCAGCTCGCGCGGGCGACCCTCGGCGATTTTGCGGCCGTGGTCGATCACCAGCAGGCGGCTGCACAGGCGCTCGGCCTCGTCCATGAAGTGGGTGGTCAACAAAATGCTTTTGCCCTGCTGCAACAGCATTTGCAGGCGCTCCCACATCAGGTGGCGGGCTTGGGGGTCCAGACCCGTGGTGGGCTCGTCGAGCAGCAGCAACTCGGGGTCGTTGACCAAAGCACGCGCCAGCGACAGGCGCCGCTTCATGCCACCCGACAATTCACCGGGCTTGGCGTTGGCCTTGTGGGTGAGGGCGGCGAACTCCAGCAGCTTCGGTATGCGCTCGCGGATGGCCGCATCGCGCATGCCGAAGTAGCGGCCATAAACGAGGATGTTCTCGGCGCAGCTGAAGTCCGGGTCCAGCGTGTCGAACTGGCTGACCACGCCCAGGCGCGCCTTGATGGCGCGGGCGTCCTGTGGCATGTCCATGCCCATCACCTGCACCGAACCTTCGTCAGGCACGGTCTGGCCCAGGGCCATGCGGATGGTGGTGGTCTTGCCGGCGCCGTTGGGGCCGATCACGCCCAGGCATTCGCCGGGCGCGATGTCGAAAGACAGGTCTTTGACCACGGTGTTGTCGCCGTAGCGTTTCGTCAAGTGCTGAATATGCAAAAGCGGGCTCATGAGTGGCATTGTGGCACTCACTAAAATCGCTGGTTGCCCCCACAAGGAGTTCCCTTTGTCCGACCGCCTGGCCGTGTGGCCCCAATACCTGTTGCCCAAGGGCGCGCTCACGCGGTTTGCCGGCTGGGTGGCCGGCGGGCGCTGGGGTGGCCTCACCCACGCCATCATCCGGCGCTTTGTGCGCAAGTACCAGGTCAACATGCTTGAAGCCGCGCAGCCCGATATCACGGCCTACCCCAGCTTCAACGAGTTCTTCACCCGTGCGCTGAAAGACGGCGCCCGCCCGCTGGCCGAAACGCCGTGGGTGTGCCCGGTGGACGGCGCCATCAGCCAGCTCGGTGCCATCGACGGTGACCGCATCTTCCAGGCCAAGGGCCACCACTACACCACACGCGCCCTGGTGGGTGGCGACGCCGAGATGGCCGCTCGCTACGAAGGCGGGCATTTCGCGACCATCTACCTCAGCCCGCGCGACTACCACCGCATCCACATGCCCTGCGATGGCCGCTTGCGCCGCATGGTCCACGTGCCGGGCGAGCTGTTCTCGGTCAACCCGGCCACGGCGCGTGGTGTGCCCGGCTTGTTCGCCCGCAACGAGCGTGTGGTGTGCGAATTTGACACCCCCCACGGCCCCATGGTGCTGGTGCTGGTGGGTGCCACCATTGTGGGCAGCATGGCCACCGTGTGGCACGGCGTGGTCAACCCGCCGCGCCCGGGCACGGTGCGCGAATGGCGCTACGACGACGTGCCGGTGGACCTGAAACGCGGCGACGAAATGGGCCGCTTCCTGCTGGGCTCCACCGTGGTGCTGCTGTTTCCGCGTGGCACCGTGGCCTTCCAAGCCGATTGGGCCGCCGCCCGTCCCGTGCGCCTGGGTGAAGCCATGGCCCACTCCCCTTCCTGATTTTTTTGAGGCAACCCCATGACGACTCTCGGCACCCCCCTGTCTCCTTCGGCCACCAAGGTCATGTTGCTCGGCTCGGGCGAGCTGGGCAAAGAGGTCTTGATCGCCCTGCAGCGCCTGGGCGTGGAAACCATCGCGGTGGACCGCTACGAGAACGCGCCCGGACAGCAGGTGGCCCACCATGCGCGCACCATCACCATGAGCGACCCGGCGCAGCTCAAGGCCCTGATCGAGGCCGAGCGCCCGCACCTGGTGGTGCCTGAGATTGAAGCCATCGCCACGCCCATGCTCGAAGAATTGGAGGCCGCCGGCACCGTGCGCGTGATCCCCACCGCCCGCGCCGCCCGCCTGACCATGGACCGCGAGGGCATCCGTGTCTTGGCCGCCGAAACCCTGGGCCTGCCCACCAGCCCCTACAAGTTCTGCGACTCCTTGCAGGAGCTGCAGGCCGCGATCGATGGGGGCATCGGCTACCCCTGCATCGTCAAGCCGGTGATGAGTTCCAGCGGCAAGGGGCAGAGCAAGATCGACGGCCCGGCAGACGTGAAAAAAGCTTGGGACTACGCCATGGCCGGCGGCCGCGTGAGCCACGGCCGCGTGATCGTGGAAGGTTTCATCGACTTCGACTACGAAATCACGCAACTCACCGTGCGCGCGGTGGGTGCCGACGGCCAGATCGACACCCAGTTCTGCGAGCCCATCGGTCACGTGCAAGTGAGTGGTGACTATGTGGAAAGCTGGCAGCCCATGGCCATGTCAACCGCCGCTATCGACAAGTCGCGCCAGATCGCCAAGGCCGTGACCGACAACCTCGGCGGCCAGGGCCTGTTTGGCGTGGAGTTGTTCGTCAAAGGCGACCAGGTGTGGTTCAGCGAAGTGAGCCCGCGCCCCCACGACACCGGCCTGGTGACCCTGTGCACCCAGCACCAGAGCGAGTTCGAGTTGCATGCCCGCGCCATCCTGGGCCTGCCGGTCGACACGTCTTTGCGCAACCCGGGCGCCAGCGCGGTGATCTACGGCGGCGTGGACGCCACCGGCATCGCCTTCGACGGTGTGGACGAGGCGCTGCGCGTGCCCGGCACCGACCTGCGCCTGTTCGGCAAGCCCGAGAGCTTCGTCAAACGCCGCATGGGCGTGGCCCTGGCCCGTGCCGCCGACACCGACACCGCACGCGCCAACGCCAAGCTGGCGGCCGGCAAGGTCAAGCCACGCTTGGCCTGACACACGCTGCCGCTCAGCCCAGCACCAGCTGTGCCCGGCCGTTTGCCTTGGCCGTGTACATGGCCTGATCGGCCCGGTTCAGCAAGGTGTCGATCTCCCCATCGCCGGCCTGCAACTCGGTGGCGCCGGCCGAGAAGGGCAGGCCAAAACCCAGAGAGGGCAAGGCCTCGGGCAGAACGCGGTTGCGCAGCCGCTGGTCCAGGGTGTGGACGGCGTTGAGCGGCGTGTCGCGCAGCAGCACGGCAAACTCCTCGCCACCCAGGCGGCCAGCCAGGTCGCTTTCGCGCACCTCTTCGCGCATCGCCTGCGCAAACAACCTCAACGCCCGGTCGCCCACGTCGTGACCGTGGCGGTCGTTGATTTTTTTGAAGTGGTCGAGATCGACCAGCATGACGGTGAGCGGCTGGCCGTGGCGGCGCGCATGGGCCAAGGCGGCGGCGGCCTGCTCGTGCCAGGCGCGGTGGTTGAGCACACCCGTCAGGCCATCGGTGCGGGCAAGGGTGCGCAACTGCGCTTCGGCTTCGTCGCGCCAGGCCACCAGGATGGCCACGGTGATCAGCACCAGCACCACGTTGGCTGCCACCTGAGCGCCCAGGTTGACCGGGTGGGGTGCCTCGAAGCTGGGGTACAGCTCGGGAAAGAACGCGCCCATCACACCGCGAGCGAAGGTGAACCCCGCGATGAGTGCGTGGCAGCCGGCCAGCAGCCAGCGCCAGTGGCGGCGGGCGGGGCGCACCGGCCACAGCGCGGCCCGGGCCACCACCAGCAACTGCGCCGCCAGCAGGAAGTTGGCCCAGCCCACGCGGGGGCTGTAGTGCGGGAACAGCAGGGCGTAGCCCAGCGGCATCAACAGCACCAGCGCCAGCAGCAGGTGTTTGCCGGGGCGCGGGCCCAGCCATTGCTCCAGCGCGCCAAACAGCAGCCAGGGGGCCAGCGAGGCGAACACCATGGTGGCGGTGGACAGCGCCCAGTCCAGCCAATGCCCGACCCAAAAACCCGAGGCGATGATGCACACCCAGCCCGCCATCTGGCTCAGCAGACTCCATTGCGCCAGGCGCCCGGCGCGGCTCACTTGCCGCCCCATCAGCAAAGGCAGCGCCAGCGACACCGTGAACAGGTTGAACGCGGTGAGGACGAGGACGGTGAAGACGTTGATCTGAGCCATGGGGCGCGGCTTACTGGAACGCCACCTCCGCAAAGCTGCGCAGCTTGCGGCTGTGCAGGGCGTCCACGCCGCAGCGACAGGCCATTCTTAAAGCGAAGTCATATTCTGTAGGTGGCATTAAATTTGTTTTATAAGCTGTTGTTTTGCATTGATTTTTTGTTCTAAGGGGGTGTTTCTATGCCTAAAGATCATCGACTTTATAGACTTGGTGCGCTATCAGTTTCCATTTGGCCCAACGGCGCAGCCCGTCCAGCCACACGGCACCATCTTCCCGCAACTCCTGCATCAGGGACTGCACCGCGCTGGCCGGCAAATCGGGCAACACTTGCCGCAATTCGGCAAGGGGCGAGCCCTCGGCACCTTGGGTTGCCAAATGCTTGAGCAGCAGCGCTTTGTTGGTTTCGTGGTCCAGGCCCTTCTTGCGTGTGTGTGTTCCCTTGGCGCCCAGCGCCGCATAAAGGGCTTGCGAGAGCATGTAGCGAGCACCCTTGCCGCGCCCCATGACTTCGACCACCCCGACCTTCACCAAACCGGGTAAGCGGCTTTTCAAATCGTCATTCAGCACTTGATCGCGGTGCAGCAGGTCCAGTGCCAGAAAGTCACTGGTCGAAAATGACCGCAGCGTTTGCTCACCAATGCGTTCCATGAATCGCACAAACGCGGGGCTGTTGACTTTGCCATCCAGGGTCAGGCGAACTTCGTGTGCGGCCGTGCCTGCAAAGCTGGGTAGCGCTTTGCCTTGCCGCACCGCAGTCTCAAACATCAGATTCATGCCTTGGCCAGAGCGCTCGATCAGTCCGCACTTGGCCAGGGCTTCAGCCAGGCGACGGTTCCGGGGATTTTGCTGATCCAGCACGTTGGCAGGTGTGATACCTGGGGGAAATCCGCCCGGACTGACCACTTCCAGACGCTGTGGGAATTGCCGGACGAACACCGAGCCTCCCAGCCGGTAGTCGCGATGGGCGACCGCATTGAGCAAGGCCTCACGGACCGGAATCTCGTCAAACGTCAGCAAATCCATGCGAAACAGGCCGTCCTGGTAGCTCTGTCGCTCGTTGCGCAAATTGATCCTGTTCCACAAAGTGTCCTGCCAGACGAAAAAACCCTCGCGGAATTCCAACCGGTCGCCGGCAGGTCCAGATGCGTCTGAAGACCTGTATTCGAAAACCAACTCGGCCTGGGCCAGCCATCGTCCCAGTGCCTGACGTGTGCCAAACAAAATCAAGGCGGCGTAAGTGAGCTGACCATCCACCAGCAGCTCGGCATTGGTCAGGGTTTCAGCAACGGTCCACAGCTGCTTGCGTTCGTCCTGGGTTTTGCGTGCCCAGCGGGTTCTGAAAACCGCGATTGCGGTTTCTGACAAGTCAACCAGACCCGCCCCTGGGCACGTTTCGGCTGAAAAATCAGGGCCGATTTCCCCAAAGATGCCCCTGAGTTCGGCATCGCCCAAAGCAGTCAGATCGTCGCCTGCCCGTTTGAGGTAGCGGCCATCGATTTGCCAAGCCGTACCCGGCAGGCGACTCGGTACATGAACCACCAGCACACGGCCTTCGGGAAGTCGCAATTCCTCCACGGGAATGCGGTGCAGCAGCCGCTTGTGCAAGCCCGCTTCTGTGCGTCCAGGTTCTTCAAATGCAGCGGTACCGACGATGTTGCGCGGTCGAAGGTCTGAGACGCCGAGCACAATTTTGCCGCCACCCTCATTGGCCAGCGCCACACAGTACTGCACCAGCCTGTCAAAGTCGTACCGCTGTTTGGCTTCTTTGAACTCCAGCCGCACACCTTCCGGCTCGTTCAGCCAGTCTCGCAGTTGTTCAGCGCTTGTCCTCATCCTTGCATCCTAGCTTGCACCTCTGAGGGGATTTACTGGAACGCCACCTCCGCAAAGCTGCGCAGCTTGCGGCTGTGCAGGGCGTCCACGCCGCCGGCGCGCAAACGTTCCACCGCACGTATGCCGATGCGCAGGTGTTGATCCACCCGCTCACGGTAGAAGTGGTTGGCCATGCCGGGCAGCTTGATTTCGCCGTGCAGGGGTTTGTCGCTCACACACAGCAAGGTGCCGTAGGGCACGCGGAAGCGGAAGCCGTTGGCGGCGATGGTGGCGCTTTCCATGTCCAGCGCCACGGCGCGGCTTTGGCTGAAGCGCCGCTGTGGCGTGTTGTCGGGCAGCAACTCCCAGTTGCGGTTGTCGGTGCTGGCCACGGTGCCGGTGCGCATGATGCGCTTGAGGTCGGCGCTTTGCAGGCCGGTGACGTCGGCCACCGCGCTTTCCAGCGCCACCTGGATCTCGGCCAGCGCGGGGATGGGCACCCACAGCGGCAGTTCTTCATCGAGCACGTGGTCCTCGCGCACGTAGGCGTGGGCCAGCACATAGTCGCCCAGCTGCTGGCTGTTGCGCAGGCCGGCGCAGTGGCCCAGCATCAGCCAGGCGTGGGGGCGCAACACGGCGATGTGGTCGGTGATGGTTTTGGCGTTGCTGGGGCCCACACCAATGTTGACCATGGTGATGCCGGAGTGGTCGCGGCGGATCAGGTGGTAGCCCGGCATCTGGGGCAGTCGGGGCGGTGCCTTGCCGAACGCGTCCATGGGTTCGGTCGGCAGGCCCACGCGGCGGGTGACCACATTGCCCGGTTCAACAAAGGCGATGTAGTCGCTGTCCGGCTGGGCCATCTCGGCATGGCCGAGCTTGATGAACTCGTCGATGTAGAACTGGTAGTTGGTGAACAACACGAAGTTCTGGAAGTGCTCGGGCGCGGTGCCGCTGTAGTGGCGCAGGCGTTGCAGCGAGTAGTCCACGCGCGGCGCGGTGAACAGCGACAGCGGCTCGGGCTGGCCGGGCGGCGTCTGGTGGGTGCCGTTGGCGATGCCGTCGTCCATCACGGTCAGGTCGGGCAGGTCGAAGACCTCGCGCATGAGCGCGCGGCGCTGCGCCGTCATCTCGCCCTCCACGTGGTCATGTTCGGCAAACGAAAAGTGCACCGGAATGGGTTGGTTGCCCACGCCGACCTGCAGTTCACCGCCGTGGTTTTGCAGCAGCAGACGGAACTGTTCGAGGTAGTAGTGTGCAAACAGGTCCGGACGGGTCAGCGTGGTTTCAAAATCGCCCGCGCCGCTGACAAAGCCGTAGGACAGGTGTTTGTCGGCGCCGTCCTGGCGCAGCGCGGTGTGCGTCTGCAGGCGCACAAAGGGGTAGCAGGCGCGCACGCGCTGGCCGTCGGGCCAGGTGCCGGCCACAAAGGCGGCCAGCGAGCTGCGCAGGTGGGCGATGGCCTGGTCGTACAGGTGCTGCACCTGGGCGAGTGCGGCCGCTGGGTCGGTGTAGGACACGGGCGCCACAAAGGCGGGACGGATGGTGGGAGCGTGGGACATGGGCGTATTGTGCGGGAGCGAGGTGACAACACCCATGCACGTGGTGTGCCCGTTACCATAGGATCACCACATCACTCTGAAGACGGGCATCCCATGATTCTTGAACTCGCCGACATCCGCATTCAGCCTGGCCAGCAGGCCGCTTTCGAAGAAGCCATCCAGCGCGGTGTGGCCACGGTGATTGCCCATGCCAAGGGCTTCCAGGGTTTCAAGGTCAACCACAGCCTGGAGTCGCCCGAGCGTTACGTGCTGATGATTTACTGGACCACGCTGGAGAACCACACGGTGGATTTCCGCCAGTCCGAGGCCTTCACCCAATGGCGTGCCATCGTCGGCCCCTTCTTTGCCGGCCCGCCGACGGTGGAACATTTCGAGCTGGTCGCCAAGTCGAATTGATATGAAAACACCGCGCGCCGCCTTGGTTCTGCTGCCTTGCCTGTTGCTGTGGGCCGGACAGGCCGGTGCGGTGCGCCTTGAATCGACCGAGGGCGCCGAGCCGGGAGACCCGGGGGCGGGCGACTACCTGCTGGGCAGCATGCTCAGCACCTCGGGCAACCACGTGGGCGAGCCCGGGCGGGGTGCCAGCTTGCGGCCTTTGTGGTCGGTGCAGTGGCGCAACTGGCGCATCACCACCACCCGCGCCAGTGCCCTGTGGCGGCTGGGGCGCGATGGCATTGACCCCGGCGTCAGCACGGTGCTGGTCGATCAAAGCCGCTTCCGCCTCAGCGCTTCGCTGCAGATCGATGGCGGCCGGCGTTCGGGTGACGACGCCTACCTGGCCGGCCTGCCCGAGGTGCAGCGCACCCTGCGAGGCCGGGTGACGGCGCGCTACGCCCTCAGCGACCACTGGTCGGTCGCGCTGGCCGCCTCGCACGACCTGCGCAACCGCGACCGCGCCGGCACGCTCACGCCGTCCATCAAATACCGCCACCCGACCGAGTCGGGCACGCTGTGGGAGGCATCTTTGTCGGCCGTGGCGGGCAACGACGAGCACCTGCAGACCTTCTACGGCATCACGCCGGCCGCAGCCATGGCTGCAGGCCGTGCCCCCTACGAGCCCCGTGGCGGCTGGCACCAGTGGCGACTGGGCCTGGACGTGAGCCACCCCTTGAGCGCACGCTGGGTGGTGTTTGGCGGTGTGGGGCTGTCCAGCCTGGTGGGTGATGCCCGGCGCAGCCCGCTGGTGTCTCGCGCCAGCACCTGGGGCGCCAACCTGGGCGTGGCCTACCGCTGCTGCTGAGCGCCTTGCATTCGCTTACAGCGTTTCACGCGGGCATCAAACGGCCCCGTTACGATGCCGCGGTGTTTTGGAGAAAACCATGAAATCGATCCTGTCTGTGACGCTGGCTTGTGTGTCCGCGATGTGTTTGGCCGGCCCGGCGCTGGCCGAAAAACCCGACTGGGCCGGGCAGGGCAATGGCAAAGGCCACGGCAAACCCGACAAACACCAGAACGAACGCGGCGATCGGGAGCGCCCCCGCGAGCGTGACCACGAGCGAGCGCCCGTGGTGCGGCAGGGCTCAGGATCGTCGGTGGCCATCAGCGGCAATGTCGGCGGTGTCCAGATCGGCGCCTATTTCGGCTCACCCCAGCGGCAGGCCTTGCACGACTACTACGCGCCGCAGTTCCGCGCTGGCAAGTGCCCGCCGGGCTTGGCCAAGAAGGGCAACGGCTGCCTGCCGCCGGGCCAGGCCAAGAAGTGGCGCGTGGGCCAACCGCTGCCGCGCGACGTGGTGTACTACCCCGTGCCCAACGAGATTTCGGTGCGCATCGGCCTGCCGCCGGCGGGGCACAAGTACGTGCGCGTGGCCGCCGACATCCTGCTGATCGCTGTCGGCACCAGCATGGTGATCGATGCCGTCGAAGACCTGACGCGCTGATCAGGTGAGCAGCCGTTTGAGGTAACGCCCGGTGTGGCTGGCCGGGTTGCTGGCCAGTTCTTCGGGCGTGCCAAAGCCCACCACCGTGCCGCCGCCGTCGCCGCCTTCCGGCCCCATGTCGATCAGCCAGTCGGCTGTCTTGATGACGTCCAGGTTGTGCTCGATGACGACGATGGTGTTGCCCGCATCGCGCAACTGGTGCAGCACCTTGAGCAGCAGCTCGATGTCGGCGAAGTGCAGGCCGGTGGTGGGTTCGTCCAGGATGTAGAGCGTGCGGCCGGTGTCGCGTTTGCTCAGCTCCTGCGCCAGCTTCACGCGCTGGGCCTCGCCGCCCGAGAGCGTGGTGGCGCTTTGCCCCAGGCGTATGTAGCTCAGGCCCACGTCCAGCAGGGTCTGCAGCTTGCGCGCCAGCGTGGGCACGGCGCTGAAGAAGACGAAGGCCTGCTCCACCGTCAGGTCCAGGATCTGGGCAATGTTCTTGCCTTTGTAGAGCACTTCCAGCGTCTCGCGGTTGTAGCGCTGGCCGTGGCAGACCTCGCAGGGCACGTACACGTCGGGCAGGAAGTGCATCTCCACCTTGACCACGCCATCGCCCTGGCAAGCCTCGCAGCGCCCACCCGAGACGTTGAAGCTGAAGCGGCCTGGGCCGTAACCGCGCTCGCGTGCGGTCGGCACCTCGGCCATCAGCTCGCGGATGCCGGTGAACAGGCCGGTGTAGGTGGCCGGGTTGCTGCGCGGCGTGCGGCCAATGGGGCTTTGGTCGACGTTGATGACCTTGTCGAAATGCTGCAGGCCGTCGATTTCGTCGTGGGGCGCCGGTTCGTCGTGTGCGCGGTACAGGTGACGCGCCACGGCCTTGTGCAGGGTGTCGTTGACCAGGGTGGACTTGCCCGAGCCGGACACGCCGGTGACGCAGGTGAACAGGCCGACCGGGAAACGCGCCGTCACGCCCTTGAGGCTGTGGCCCGTGGCGTTGACCACGGTCAGCCAATCGTCCTTGGCGGCATGGCGCGAGGCAGGCACCGCAATACAACGCGCGCCCGACAGGTACTGGCCGGTCAGCGATTCCGGCGCAGCCATCACCTGGGCAAAGCTGCCCTCGGCCATCACCCGGCCGCCGTGTGCGCCGGCGCCCGGACCCATGTCGATCACGTGGTCGGCGGCGCGGATCATGTCCTCGTCGTGTTCCACCACCAGCACGCTGTTGCCGATGTCGCGCAGGTGTTGCAGCGTGCCGATGAGGCGGTCGTTGTCGCGCTGGTGCAGGCCGATGCTGGGTTCGTCCAGCACGTACATCACGCCGGTCAGGCCGCTGCCGATCTGGCTGGCCAGGCGAATGCGCTGGGCCTCGCCGCCCGACAGCGTCTCGGCGCTGCGCTCCAGGCTCAGGTAGTTCAGGCCGACGTCGTTGAGGAATTTCAGGCGCAGGCCAATCTCGCGCACCACCTTGTCGGCGATGTCGGCTTTGCTGCCACTGAGAGTGAGGGTGTTGAAGTAGGTCAGGGCCTCGCCCAGCGTCACGCGGCCGATGGCGTAGATGGGGCGGCGTTGCTCGCCCTCGCCCACAAACACATGGCGCGCCTCGCGCCGCAGCCGGGTGCCGTCGCATTCGGGGCAATGCTGGGTGCTGCGGTAGCGGCCCAGTTCCTCGCGCACCGCGCTGGAATCGGTCTCGCGCCAGCGGCGCTCGAAGTTGCGCACAATGCCTTCGAAGGGGTGCTTTTTGCTGACCTTCTTGCCTGCCGACTGGCCGGATTCCATCATGTAGCTGAACTTGATGGCTTCGTCGCCCGAGCCGTACAGCACCGCCTGGCGCACCGCCGCGGGCAATTGCTCGAAGGGCGTGTCGGGGTCGAAGCCGTAGTGCGCGCCCAGGCTTTCGATCATCGCGAAGTAGTAGGCGTTGCGCCGGTCCCAGCCCTTGATGGCGCCACTGGCCAGGCTCAGCGTGGGGAAGGCCACCACCCGCTCGGCGTCGAACACCTCGGTGTGGCCCAGGCCGTCGCAGGCTGGGCAGGCGCCTTGGGGCGAGTTGAAGGAAAACAGGCGCGGCTCCAACTCGCCCAGCGCGTAGCTGCACAGCGGGCACGAAAACCGGGCGCTGAACAGGTGCTCTTTGCCCGTGTCCATTTCCATGGCAATGGCCTTGCCGTCGGCCAGGCGCAGCGCGGCCTCAAAACTTTCGGCCAGGCGTTGCTGCATGTCGGGCCGCACCTTGAGGCGGTCGATCACGACGTCGATGTCGTGTTTTTCGGTCTTTTTGAGCGCGGGCAGGTCTTCAAACGACACCGTCTCGCCATTGAGTCGGAAGCGCACATAGCCTTGGGCCTGCAGATCGGCAAACACCTCGGTGAACTCGCCCTTGCGCTCGCGGGCGATGGGGGCCAGCACCATGAGCTTGGTGTCCTCGGGCAGGGCCAGCGCGGCGTCCACCATCTGGCTCACGGTCTGGGCCTGCAACGGCAGGTCGTGGGTGGGGCAGTGGGGCGTGCCGGCGCGGGCGAACAGCAAGCGCAGGTAGTCGTGGATTTCGGTCACCGTGCCCACGGTGGAGCGCGGGTTGTGGCTGGTGGCTTTCTGCTCGATGCTGATGGCCGGCGACAGGCCTTCGATCAGGTCCACGTCGGGTTTGTCCATCAGCTGCAAAAACTGGCGCGCGTAGGCCGACAGGCTTTCCACATAACGCCGCTGGCCCTCGGCGTACAGCGTGTCGAAGGCCAGGCTGGACTTGCCCGAGCCCGACAGCCCGGTGATGACCACCAGCTGGTTGCGTGGGATGTCCAGATCCACGTTCTTGAGGTTGTGGGTGCGCGCGCCGCGCACGCTGATGTGCGTTTGCGCCAAGGCTTTGCGCAGGTAGGTGCCCTCATCGGCTGGGCTGAGGGGGGTGTCGGAGGCGGTGGTGTGGAGCGGGGCGTTCACGGGGCGGGCGCGTTCTGGGCAACCCGCCATGATAGTGCGCGCCGCTATTTGGGGTGGTGCAGGCCCAGCCGTTTGGCCAGGCGGACCAGGTTGGCTCGGTCGACCTGCAGTTCGCGGGCGGCGCTGGCCCAGTTGTGGGCGTGCCGTTCCAGGGTGTCTTGCACCAGCTGGCGTTCGACCGCTTCCACCCGCTGGCGCAGGCCCATTGCCGATGGCGCGCTGGGCAGGGGCGCTGGCCGCGCGATGGGGGCTGGCTGGGCCTGGGGCAGCCCCAGGTCCAAGTCTGTGAGGGTGAGGATGCGGGGGCGAGGTTGTTGCCGGCCCAGCGCCTTGAGCACGCTGCGTCCGATCAGGTGCTCCAGCTCGCGCACGTTGCCCGGCCAGTCGTAGGCCAGCAGGGCGGCCTGGGCCGCCGCGTCCAGCCGCAGCCCGCCCAGGCCCAGGCGGGAGCGGTTGTCTTCCAAAAAATGGCCGCTGAGCAACAGCACGTCGCGCCCGCGTTCGCGCAAGGCGGGGACGGGCAGCGGGTAGACGCTCAGGCGGTGGTAGATATCGGCGCGCAGACGCCCGGCGCGCACCTCGGCGGCCAGGTCGCGGTTGGTGGCCACGATCAGGCGCACGTCCACATGGTGCTCGCGGTCGGAGCCCAGGCGCTGCAATTGGCCACTTTGCAGCACACGCAGCAGTTTGGCCTGCACGGCCAGGGGCAACTCGCCCACCTCGTCCAGGAACAGGGTGCCGCCGTCCGCCAGTTCAAACTTGCCCCGGCGGTCGTTCACCGCACCGGTGAAGGCGCCGCGCACGTGGCCGAACAGTTCGCTCTCCACCAGGGTCTCGGGCAGGGCCGCGCAGTTGAGGCTGACCAGGGGGCGGTCGGCGCGCGGCGAGCGCGCGTGCAAAGCCTGCGCCACCAGCTCTTTGCCCACGCCCGTTTCGCCCGTGACCAGCACCGTGAGGTCGCTGGCGCCCACCAAATCGATGTCCTTGAGCAAGCGTTTGAACGCGGGGCTGTGCCCCAGCAGGGGCCGTTCGGGCTGGCCGGCGGCGCGCCGGTAGGACTCCGCGCGCAGGTGCTCGCTTTGTGCCAACTGGGCCAGGCGGTTGATGCGCATGGCCGCGCCCACGGTGGCGGAGGCCAGGCTGCCAAAGGCCTGTAGCACGTCAAGGTGGGCGTCGCTGAAGCTGCCCGGGCGCAGGGAGTCCAGTGTCAGCACCCCCCACGCCTTGCCCTCCACCTGCAATGCACAGCCCATGCAGTCGTGCACATGCAGGTGCCCGTGAAGACCGTCGACCAGGCCGTCGTAGGGGTCGGGCAAGGGGCTGTCGGGGGCAAACCGCCGTGGCCCGGGCGCGTCGAGCAAGGCTTTCAAACGTGGGTGTTCGGCCACCTTGAAGCGCCGCCCCAGGGTGTCGCGGCTCAGGCCGTCGGTGGCCAGGGGCAACAGGCTGTCACCCTCCAAGCGGAGCAGGGCCACCGCATCGCACGGAAACAGGGTGCGCAGGGTGTGCAGCAGTCGGCGGTAGCGTTCGGCTTCGGGGATGTCCTGCGGCAGGTCGGCCACCAGGGGCACCAGTGTGCGCAGCCATTCGGATGTAGTCATTGTGACCTGCAACGAAGTCTTTATGACTTCGGTTTGATGTGTGTCAAATCGACATTATCGTTGGCAAGTCCTTGATTTTTATAGTGGTCCCAGATGGCACAAGGGTTGCAACGGAGCGTGCCTCTCTTGTTCCACTTTCTGAAGGACGTTTTGTGCTCACCGAATCCCAGCGTGCCATCGTCAAGGCCACCGTGCCTCTGCTTGAAACCGGCGGCGAGGCGCTGACCACCCATTTCTACCGCATCATGCTGGGCGAATACCCCGAGGTGCGGCCGCTGTTCAACCAGGCCCACCAAGCCAGCGGCGACCAGCCGCGCGCCCTGGCCCACAGCGTGCTCATGTACGCCAAACACATCGACCGCCTGGAAGCCCTGGGCGATTTGCCGGCCCAGATCATCAACAAACACGTGTCGCTGCAGGTGTTGCCCGAGCACTACCCCATTGTGGGTGCCTGCCTGTTGCGCGCCATCCGCGAGGTGCTGGGCGTCGCGATCGCCACCGACGAGGTGATCGCCGCCTGGGGCGCGGCCTACCAGCAGTTGGCCGACATCCTGATTGGCGCCGAGGAGCAGGCCTACCGCGCCAACGCCGCGCAAACCGGCGGTTGGCGCGGCGCGCGCGCCTTCCGCGTGGCGCGCAAGGTGGCCGAGAGCAGCGAGATCAGCTCCTTCTACCTGCGTCCGGTGGACGGCCAGCCGGTGATGGCCCACCAGCCGGGGCAGTACATTGGGCTGCGTTTGGTGATTGCTGGGCAGGAGCAGCGCCGCAACTACTCGCTGTCGGCCCTGCCCAACGGGCAGGAGTTGCGCATCAGCGTCAAGCGCGAAGCCGAAGGTGTGGTGTCGCGTTTCTTGCACGACGAGGTGCGCGAGGGCGACACGCTGGAGGTCTTCCCCCCGGCCGGTGCCTTCACCCTGCAGCCGGGCGACAAGCCGCTGGTGCTGATCAGCGGCGGTGTGGGCATCACCCCCACCCTGGCCATGCTCAGCGAGGCGCTGCAAAGCGGGCGCACGGTGCACTTCATCCACTGCGCGCGCAACCGCGCCGTGCACGCCTTCCGCGACACCATCGACGCCCTGGCGGCGCGCCACCCGCAACTCCAGCGCTTTTATTGCTACGACCAGGCCGACGAAGGCGCCGACGCCGTGGGTTTGCTGGACCAGGCGCGCCTGGCCCAGTGGCTGCCTGCCAACCGCGACGTGGACGCCTATTTCCTCGGCCCCAAGCCTTTCATGGCTCTGGTCAGGCGCAGCCTGCTGGCCCTGGGCGTGCCCGAGGCGCAGACGCGTTACGAGTTCTTCGGCCCGGCGGCCGCCCTGCGCTGAGTGCGCGCCGACCAACACCCGCTCGCGGTCTGGCTGCGGGCGTTGTGGCCCGTGCCGCTGGCGGCCGGGCGGCGCGAGCTGTGGCTGGGCGGCCTGGGCGTGGGCCTGGGTTTGCTGGGCACCGAGTGGCTGGGCCGGCACTGGCTGGGTGGCAGCCACCTGTGGTTCATCGCCCCCATGGGCGCTTCGGCCGTGTTGCTGTTCATGTTGCCCGCCAGCCCACTGGCCCAACCGTGGGCGGCGCTGGGGGGCAACCTGGTGTCGGCGCTGATCGGCCTGCTGGCTTACCGCTGGCTGGGCGACAGCGGGCCGGTGGCGGCATTGGCGGGCGCGGTGGCGGTGGGTGCCATGGCGGTGTTGCGTTGCCTGCACCCGCCGGGGGGTGCGGTGGCGCTCACGGCGGTGCTGGGTGGTGCTGAGGTGCACCGGCTGGGCCTGGGCTTTGCCTTTGGGCCGGTGCTCGTCAATTCGGCGTGTATGGTGCTGCTGGCCCTGTTGTTCCACCACCTCGCTGGCCGCCGCTACCCGCACCATGCGGCGCCCGCGCCCCACCGCACCAGTGACCCCCTGCCCACCCACCGCACGGGCGTTCAGCCCACCGACCTGGACGCAGCTCTGGCCTCGTTTGGCGAGGTGCTGGACATCGACCGCGACGATCTGGAGGAGATCATGGTGCGCGCCCAGCTCCACGCCCAGCGGCGGCACTGGGCGGGTGTTTTGTGCGAGCACATCATGTCGCGCGACGTGGTGCGCATCGGGTCCGACGACAGTGTCGATGAAGCCTGGCGCCGCCTGGCCAGCCATAAGGTCAAGGCGCTGCCGGTGACCGAAGCCAACGGGCGCCTGGTGGGCATCGTGTCGCTGCACGATTTTTTCATCGGTCAGAGCGCCCCGGTTCCGCCGCGTCCTCCGCTGCTCAGCACGGCGCGCCGCGTGCACGAGATCATGTCGCGGCACGTCATCACCGCGCGGCCACACCAGTCCGTGGCCGATCTGGTGCCTGGCTTTTCGGACGGTGGCCTGCACCACATGCCGGTGGTGGACGGGCAGGACCGGGTGGTGGGCATGGTCACGCAGTCCGACTTGGTGGCGGCCTTGTTCAAGAACCGCTTCCCCGCAAACGGCGCTGCATGACCGCTCAAACCTCCGCCCACCAGCCGCTGAGCAGGCGCGCAGGTTTCTCTTGGGCGCGCACCCAGCCGCAGCTGTCCCAGCTGTCCATGGGGCTGGCCAGGCCGGCAAACACGGCATAGTCCGGCCCGGCCGCGATGCGGCCGCCGGCTTGCAGCGACTCACCCACGCGGATGGCGCCACCGGCCTCGATGTCCTGGGTGGCGACCACGCCCGTGCCACATTGCAAGTGGCTTTGTGTGCGAACCGAGCCAGCGCTTTCCACCCCTTGTGCCACCTCGATGGCGCCGGTCACGCTCAGGTCGTCGCCGGTGCGTATGCCGCCTTGGCAGGCCAGCTGGCCGCCCACCACCACGCCATGGCCTGCGTGGATGCGGCCTTCCACGCGCACGTCGCCCTGGATGTCCACGTCCCAACCCACCCGCAGGCTGCCGCCGCAACGCAGTGCTTGAGCCACCTGCAGGGACCAGCCAATGCGCATGTCGGACGCCACGTGCAGCGGGCCGGCGCATTGCAGTGCGCCGCTCACACGCAGGTCTTCGCCCGCCTTCAGGCTGCCTGCGCGCACGCCGCCGCCCACACTGAGCGAGCGCCCGGTGCGCAGCACCCCGTCCACCTCCATCGAACCACGGCACTCCACGCTACCGGCGAACACCAGGGCGGGGGCATCGAGTTCGTCCAGGTGCAGCACGTCGTCGGTGGGGCCGAGCTGGTCGAGCAGCCAGTTGGCGTCGTCGAGCCGGCCGGCCGCCACCAGGTCGTCCAGCAAGGCCTGGTAGTCGCTGAGTGTTTCCTGGCGCTTGAGGTACCAGCGGTAGCCGTCGGTGCAGGGGCGTTTGCTGCGGATGAAATCGCGCGTGATGTCTTTTCGGGTCAGCTGCGTCATGTGGCGGACCTCCAGCCTCGGACCGGCATCCAGGCGCTGCGCGGCGGCGCTTTGGGCACGATGAGCACGTCCACCGGCATGTCGTTGGCCAGCGACATGCCCAGTGGGTGGCGCCACATGGGCCAGGCCCAGCAGGGACGCGGGCCACTGCCCACCACCACCAGCCCGTGCCCGTGGTGGGTTTGCTGCGCCAGAATTCGCTCGCGCACGGGGCCGTGTGCCATGGCGTACTGCAATGCGCCTTGTGGTTGGCTCAGCCCGCGTGCGAGCTGCGCCATGCGCTGGTGCACATCGACACAGGCTTTGCGCAGAAAGTGTTCCATCACGATCGGGTCGGCGTCGTCGCGTGCGCGGCTGGCCACGTCCGGCAGGTCGGCGACATGGAACACGTCGATGTGCGCCCGAACCGCCAGCGCCATGGCCCAGCGCAGCAGGTGGGCGGAGTCGGCGCGCAGCGACACCGGCACCAGCACTTTGTGATAGTCGGCAGGGGTGTGTGTGCGCATGACGAGCACCGGCACGGTGTGCAGGCGCAAGGCGCGCACGAGCCAGTGGGTGTCAGGCGGCACGGGGCCAGGGGGCTCGGCGGCCAGGCACAGCAGAGCGCACCGGTTGGCATGAAACCGCAGCACCTCCAGCGAGACCATGGCCTCCTCGATGGTGTCCACCACCAGACCAAACTGGCGCCGGAGGTGGCGTGCACGCTGCTCCAGCCGGGCCAATGGCGAGTCGAACACGTTGTGGCCGGTGCCGCAGTAGGCCAGGCGCAGTTGCATGCCGGTGGCCCGGGCCAGCGCGGCGGCTTTTTCCAGATGGCGGGGGCTGTGCGCATCGAGGGGGGTGAGGGCGAGCAGGACGGCGCTCATGGCTGGCGGCTCCCCACGGCAACAGCGCCGCCATGCGCTGCGGGTGGAGGCCACTCCCGGCGGGGTGTGCGCCCTTGGACGGCGGCAAAAAAGTGGGCGAAGTTCGCCACGGTGTTGGTGTTCATCACAGCTCCGGCGGCAGGCCGCTGCGCCCGGTCGGATCGACCCGGACCGGCGGCCTGCGGTTTGAAGAAGGGGAAAGGCGGGCGAAGGGGCGGCCTAAAGGTGGCGTAAGGGGCGGCGTGGGCTACGTCGTGTGGTCGCCACTCGCCTCCGGCTGGAACAGCATCGCGTCGATGGTCAGCAGCCGCTGTTTGCCCGAAGGCATGGTCCAGCTCACCTGCGCCCCCACGCGCCGGCCCAGCAGGGCCAGGCCCACGGGAGACAGCACCGAAATGAAGCCCGCGTGCGGCTCTGCATCGTCGGGATAACACAGGGTCAGCTTGTGCTGCTCACCGTCGTCCTGCGTCACCAGCACCTGGGAGTACAAGGTGACGACGTCCGCGCGCACGTGGGCCGATTCGATCAGGTCGGCCGAATCGAGCAGATCGGTGAGCGCGTCGGGGGGATGACCGCCGTTGAGTTTGAAGAGGCGGCCGTGGTCGAGCTTGGTGAGCCACAGCTCACCGGGGGCAATGTTTGACATGAGTACTCCAGTGGGCCACTCGTTGACGAGCGGCCACGGTCACGCTGGGCGATGTGCCCGGCGACAGGAGTTGCGCGAAAAAGGGAGGAGGGGTGTCGCCGGGCTCAGGAATCTGCGGCCTGTGGGCAGATGAGCACGTCACCGGTCTGGAGTGTGGCGGGCACGGGCGTGCCGCAGCCCAGCTTGTGCAAGCTGTGGCTGGTGGCGATGGTGTGGCCCGTGAACATGGGTGGGACTGTAGCCTGAGACGCTTCAAGTGTCAAAGATGAGGGGCATTGCGCTTTGCTACACTTGTGCTTATGTTCATTCAACGCAGCACCGCCACCGCCTGCCGGGCTCCGCAAGGGAGCCGGGGAGCTTGGCCTTGGCGCAAGCCATAAAGTCTGCGTATGTTTCCGGCGCGGCCCCGTGATGCTGCCCGCGCCACCCGCGCACCCGCCCTGGGTGCAAAGCACCGAATGAACGCCCTGCCACGCAGGGCCTGAGCTGCAGGAGGCTCATCCCGTGATCACCGAACTCGAATTCAAGAGCCTGGCGCAACAAGGCTACAACCGCATCCCGCTGATGGCCGAGGCCTTTGCGGACCTCGAAACCCCGCTCTCGCTCTACCTCAAGCTGGCCTTTTCCAAGGACGGTGGCAAGCACAGCTTCCTGCTCGAATCCGTGGTGGGCGGCGAGCGTTTTGGCCGCTACAGCTTCATCGGCCTGCCGGCGCGCACGCTGCTGCGTGCCACCGGTTTTGGTGCCGCCGCCAAAACCGAGGTGGTGCGTGACGGGCAGGTGGTGGAAACGAACCAAGGCAACCCGCTGGACTTCATCGCCGCCTACCAGAAGCGTTTCAAGGTGGCGCTGCGACCCGGCCTGCCGCGTTTCTGCGGTGGCCTGGCAGGCTACTTCGGCTATGACGCCGTGCGCTACATCGAGAAAAAGCTCGAAGGCAGCTGCCCACCCGACACCCTGGGCTGCCCCGACATCCTGCTGTTGCAGTGTGAGGAACTGGCCGTCATCGACAACCTCTCGGGCAAGCTCTACCTCATCGTTTACGCCGACCCAGCCCAGCCCGAGGCCTACGCCAACGCCAAGAAGCGCTTGCGTGAACTGAAAGAGGCGCTCAAGTACTCGGTGGCCGCACCGGTGGTCAAGGCCACCCAGGGTTACGCCGTCGAGCGCGAATTTGCCAAGGCCGATTACCTGAAGGCGGTGGACCGCTCCAAGGAGCTGATCGCGGCCGGCGACTTCATGCAGGTGCAGGTGGGTCAGCGCCTCAAGAAGCGCTACACCGAAAGCCCGTTGAGCCTGTACCGCGCGCTGCGCTCGCTCAACCCCTCGCCTTACATGTACTACTACCACTTTGGTGACTTCCATGTGGTGGGGGCTTCGCCCGAAATCCTGGTGCGGCAGGAAAACACGCCCGAGGGGCAAAAAGTGACCATCCGCCCGCTGGCCGGCACCCGACCGCGCGGCGCCACGCCCGACCTGGACAAGGCCACCGAGGTGGAGCTGGTGAACGACCCCAAGGAGCGCGCCGAACACGTGATGCTGATCGACCTCGCGCGCAACGACATCGGCCGCATCGCGCAGATTGGCAGCGTCAAAGTGACCGAGGCCTTTGCGGTGGAGCGTTACAGCCACGTGATGCACCTGGTGAGCAACGTGGAAGGCATCTTGAACGAAGGCATGACCAGCATGGACGTGCTCAAGGCCACCTTCCCGGCCGGCACGCTGACTGGCGCGCCCAAGGTGCATGCGATGGAGCTGATCGACCAGCTGGAGCCCAGCAAGCGCGGCCTCTATGGCGGCGCTTGCGGCTACCTGAGCTACGCCGGCGACATGGACGTGGCCATCGCCATCCGCACCGGTATCGTCAAGGACCAGATGCTTTACGTGCAGGCGGCGGCCGGTGTGGTGGCCGACTCGGTGCCTGAGATGGAGTGGAGGGAAACCGAACACAAGGCTCGCGCCCTGCTGCGCGCGGCCGAACTGGTGGAAGAAGGGCTGGAGTGAAGACCATGGCAAAAACCAAACTTCTGATGGTCGACAACTACGACTCCTTCACCTTCAACATCGTCCAGTATTTCGGTGAACTGGGCGCCGACGTCGAGGTGTTCCGCAACGACGATATCACGCTGGAGGGTATCACCGAGCGTGCGCCCGACCGCCTGGTGATCTCGCCCGGCCCCTGCTCGCCGGCCGAAGCCGGCATTTCGGTGGCGGCCATCCGGCACTTTGCCGGCAAGCTGCCCATTTTGGGCGTGTGCCTGGGGCACCAGAGCATCGGCGCGGCTTTTGGTGGCGACATCGTGCGCGCGCAGCAGCTCATGCACGGCAAAACCAGCGTCATCACCACCACACAAGAAGGCGTGTTTGCTGGCTTACCCGCGCAGTTCACCGTCAACCGCTACCACTCGCTGGCCATCCGGCGCGACAACTGTCCCGCCGTGCTCAAGGTCACGGCCTGGACCGACGACGGCGAGATCATGGGTGTGCGCCACACCGAACTCGACATCGAGGGCGTGCAGTTCCACCCCGAATCCATCCTCACCGAGCACGGTCACGCCATGCTCAAGAACTTTCTGGAGCGCGCATGAAAACCGTCGATCTCAGGAGCGATACCGTCACCCAGCCCACCGCTGCGATGCGTGAGGCCATGATGGCCGCGCCCTTGGGCGATGACGTGTTTGGTGACGACCCCAGTGTCAACGCGCTGCAGGACCACATCGCCGCCATCACCGGCAAGGCCGCCGCGCTGTTCATGCCCACGGGCACACAGAGCAACCTCTGCGGCATCCTGGCCCACTGTGGTCGGGGCGACGAATACATCGTCGGCCAATTGGCCCACACCTACCGCTACGAAGGCGGTGGTGCGGCGGTGTTTGGCAGCGTGCAGCCGCAACCTTTGGCGCAGGACGCGGGCGGGCAAATGGCCTTGGCCGACATCGCCGCCGCCATCAAACCCAACGACCCCCACTTTGCCCAGACCCGGCTGCTGTGCCTGGAGAACACCTGGAACGGCCAGCCGATGCCGGACAGCTACCTGGCGGCCGCCACCCAACTCGCGCGTGAGCGGGGACTGGCCACCCACCTGGACGGCGCCCGGGTGTTCAACGCCGCTGTGGCCACCGCAGCACCGGGTCAGTCGGCACGTGCCCGCGTGCGGCAGATCGCAGACCACTTCGACAGCCTGTCGGTTTGCTTCAGCAAGGGCCTGGGTGCGCCGGTCGGCTCGGCCCTGTGTGGCTCGCGCGAGTTGATTGCCCGCGCGCTGCGCGTGCGCAAGATGGCGGGGGGCGGCATGCGGCAGGCGGGGTTGCTGGCAGCCGCCGCCCACCATGCGCTGGACCACCACGTGGAGCGGCTGGCCGATGACCATGCGCTGGCCCAGCGCCTGGCCGACGGTTTGCGCGGCATCGATGGCCTGAGCGTGCGATCGGCGCAGACCAACATCGTGTTTGTGGACGTGGCCAACGGACGTGGCCCGGCCTTGCTGGAGCACCTCAAGGTCCACGGCGTGCTGGCCACCGGCCTGATCGGCCTGCGTTTTGTCACCCACCTGGGTGTGGATGCCGCCGGCATAGACCATGCCATCGAAGTGGTGCGGGGCTTTTTTGCCGGCGCCGGCCCATCCACCGCCCACGCGCAAACGCCGAGCGGCGTGTACTGAGCGCCCATCGCCATTTCCCATGCCAGACACGTTCCAATTGCTTTTGTTCATTGCGGCCGGCTGGCTGCTCAACCTCACGCCCGGGCCCGATGTGTTGTGCATCGTCAGCCATTCGCTGCGCAGTGGCGCCCGCGCGGGCGTCGTGGCCGGCCTCGGCGTCACCGCCGGCTGCTTCGTTCACATCTTTGCCGCCGCGCTGGGGGTGGGGGCGCTGATCGCGGCTTCGGCCACGGCATTCATGGTGCTCAAGTGGGTGGGCGCGGCCTACCTGTTTTACGTCGGCGCCAAGCTTCTGCTGTCGCGTGGGGGTGGCAGTCCGTTGGGCGCTGCTGTGGCCACCGGTGCCGTGCCGCAGGCGCCAGCCGATCTGTGGCGCGTGTTCCGCGACGGCTTTTTCACCAACGCGCTCAACCCCAAGGTGGCGCTGTTTTTCCTGGCCTTTGGGCCGCAGTTCATCGCCCCCGGCACCACCCACACCACCTGGGTTTTCCTGGCGCTGGGCGTGTTGTTCAACGTCAACGCCATCCCGGTCAACGTCGGGTGGGCGCTCGTTGCGGCCTGGACAGCACGTCGAGCCACCGCAGTGCAACGCAGCCTGGCGGTGCTGGACCGTGTGGCTGGCGCCCTGTTCATCGCGTTTGGGCTCAAGCTGGCTTTGTCCAGCCGCCCTTGATCCTTTTTTCTTCTCGTACATTGGAGACCGCCATGCCCATCACCCCACAGGAAGCGCTGCAGCGCACCATCGAACACCGCGAAATTTTCCATGACGAGATGCTCAAGATCATGCGCATGATCATGAGCGGTGAATGTTCGCCCGTCATGATGGCCGCGCTCATCACCGGCTTGCGTGTGAAGAAAGAAACCATCGGCGAGATCACCGCCGCCGCGCAGGTGATGCGCGAATTTGCCACCCAGGTGCACGTGGCCGACAAGCGCCACCTGGTGGACATCGTGGGCACCGGCGGCGATGGCTCGCACACTTTCAACATTTCCACCTGCTCGATGTTTGTGGCGGCGGCGGCGGGCGCCAAGGTCAGCAAACACGGCAACCGGGGCGTGTCCAGCAAGTCGGGCAGCGCCGATGTGCTGGAGAGCCTGGGCGTGCACATCAATCTCTCGCCCGAGGCCATTGCCCAGTGCATCGCCGAGGTGGGCATCGGTTTCATGTTCGCGCCCAACCACCACCCGGCCATGAAAAACGTGGCGCCGGTGCGCCGCGAGCTGGGCATCAAGACCATCTTCAACATCCTGGGCCCGCTCACCAACCCTGCCAGCGCGCCGAACATCCTGATGGGCGTGTTCCACCCCGACCTGGTGGGCATCCAGGTGCGCGCGATGCAGCGCCTGGGCGCCGAACATGCGGTGGTGGTCTATGGCCGCGACGGCATGGACGAGGTCTCGCTGGGCGCGGCCACGCTGGTGGGTGAGCTCAAGAACGGCGAGATCCGCGAGTACGAGATCCACCCCGAGGACTTCGGCATGACCATGGCCAGCAACCGCTCCATCAAGGTGGAGACGCCCGACCAGTCGCGCGACATGTTGCTGGGGGTGCTGGGTGGCGAACCCGGCCCCGCGCGTGACATCGTGCTGCTCAACGCCGGTGTGGCGCTGTACGCGGCCAACGTGGCGGCCGACATCCAGGCCGGCATCGCGCTGGCGCGCACGGCCATCGACAGTGGCGCGGCCAAGGCGCGGCTGGAACAACTGGTCGTCAAGACCCACGCATTGAAAGCCTGAACACCATGTCCGACATCCTTGAAAAAATCGTCGCCGTCAAGCGCGAGGAAATCGCCGCCGCCCAGCGCAAGAAGCCGCTGGAGATGGTGCGCGCCGACGCCGAGAGCCGCCTGCTCACGCGCGATTTCGAAGGCGCCCTGCGCACCAAGATCGCCAAAGGCCTGCCGGCCGTGATCGCCGAAATCAAGAAGGCCAGCCCCAGCAAAGGGGTGATTCGCGAGGACTTCATTCCTGCCGACATCGCCCAGAGCTATGCCGAACACGGCGCGGCCTGCCTGTCGGTGCTGACCGATCGCGACTTTTTCCAAGGCAGCCCGGACTACCTCAAGCAAGCCCGCGCCAGTTGTGACCTGCCGGTACTGCGCAAGGACTTCATGGTGGACGCCTACCAAGTCTACGAGGCCCGGGTGATGGGGGCCGACTGCATCCTGCTCATCGCCGCCTGCCTGGACGACACGCAGATGGCCGAGCTGGAGGCCTTGGCGCACTCGCTGGGCATGGCCGTGCTGGTGGAGGTGCACGACGGCGCCGAGTTGGAGCGGGCGCTCAAGCTCAAGACCCGGCTGCTGGGTATCAACAACCGCAACCTGCGCACCTTTGAGGTGTCGCTCAGCAACACGCTGGACCTGCTGCCGCGCGTGCCGGCGGACCGGCTGCTGATCACCGAGTCGGGCATATTGACAGGCGCCGATGTGAAGACCATGCGCGATGCCGGCGTGCACGCCTTCCTGGTGGGCGAGGCCTTCATGCGCGCCCCCGATCCGGGTGCTGCCTTGGCCGACGTTTTCCAGATGAAGGCCTGAGCGTGGGGCAATCCGAGCTGTTTGAGCCCGCTGTGGCGCTCGACCGCTTGTTGGCCTGGGCGCCAGAGGCGTGGGCGGTGGCGCCCGACTGGCGCCCGGTCACCGAGGCGTTTTTTGCCAACGCCGCCGGACAGGCGTTGGGGCGGTACCTGACGGCTCGGCTGGACGCGGGCGCCGTCATCTATCCGCCTCAGCCGTTGAGGGCGCTGGCGCTCACTTCGCTGGACGACACCAAGGTGGTCATCCTCGGTCAAGATCCCTACCACGGTCCGGGGCAGGCCGAAGGGCTGGCATTCTCGGTGGCTGCCGGTGTTCGCCTGCCGCCTTCGTTGCGCAACATCTACAAAGAAATGGCCCGCGAGGCTGGCCAGCCCTTTGTGCCGCCTGGGCACGGTTCGTTGGTGCATTGGGCGCAGCAGGGCGTGTTGTTGCTCAACACCTGTTTGACGGTGGAGCAGGGCGCAGCCGGCAGCCACGCCGGTCAAGGCTGGGAGGTGCTGACCGACACCCTGATCGACGGGCTCAATGGCCACGAGCGGCGCAAGGTGTTTTTGTTGTGGGGTGCCCATGCGCAGGCCAAGGCGGCCCGCATCGACGCCACACGCCACCACGTGTTGTGTGCCAACCACCCGTCGCCCCTGTCGGCCTTGCGCCCGCCTGTGCCCTTCATTGGCTGCGGGCATTTCGCCGAAACCAACCGATTTCTGACCGAGGCTGGCGAACGCGCTGTGCAATGGTTGCCCGAAAGCCTAAAAACCGTGGCATAATCTATGGCTTGCCGTGGAGGGGTGGCCGAGTGGTTAAAGGCAGCAGACTGTAAATCTGCCCGCTTATGCGTACGCTGGTTCGAATCCAGCCTCCTCCACCATCAGTATTTCGGTGCGCGATGGCGCTAGAGCGATTTTGGGAAGTGGTGCTTGTGCTGTGTGCGCAAGCTCGGCGGGAGTAGTTCAATGGTAGAACCCCAGCCTTCCAAGCTGATGACGCGGGTTCGATTCCCGTCTCCCGCTCCAGTGTTGTCACGTGTCTGACGCGTTGGTGTGTGCAAATATGCGGTCGATGTGACTGTATTGCCCTTGTGGCTCAGTGGTAGAGCACTCCCTTGGTAAGGGAGAGGTCGCGGGTCCGATTCCCGCCAAGGGCACCAAGAATACCGTTGTAAGTTTTGTATTTCGGCATTTTTTGAACCGGAGCTGAAAAATGGCAAAAGAGAAATTCGAGCGGACCAAGCCGCACGTGAACGTTGGCACCATTGGTCACGTTGACCACGGCAAGACCACCCTGACCGCCGCCATCACCACCGTGCTGGCAGCCAAGTTCGGTGGCGCGGCCAAGGCCTACGACCAGATCGACGCGGCTCCGGAAGAAAAGGCCCGCGGCATCACCATCAACACCGCCCACGTTGAGTACGAAACGGCCAACCGCCACTACGCTCACGTGGACTGCCCCGGCCACGCCGACTACGTCAAGAACATGATCACCGGTGCCGCCCAGATGGACGGCGCCATCCTGGTGTGCTCGGCCGCTGACGGCCCGATGCCCCAGACCCGCGAACACATCCTGCTGGCCCGTCAGGTGGGCGTGCCTTACATCATCGTGTTCCTGAACAAGTGCGACATGGTGGACGACGCCGAGCTGCTGGAGCTGGTCGAAATGGAAGTGCGCGAGCTGCTCTCCAAGTACGACTTCCCTGGCGACGACACCCCCATCGTGCAAGGTTCGGCCAAACTGGCGCTGGAAGGCGACAAGGGCCCCCTGGGCGAAGAAGCCATCATGAAGCTGGCCGACGCGCTGGACACCTACATCCCCACGCCTGAGCGCGCTGTGGACGGTGCTTTCCTGATGCCCGTGGAAGACGTGTTCTCCATCTCGGGTCGCGGCACCGTGGTGACCGGCCGTATCGAGCGCGGCGTGGTCAAGGTCGGCGAAGAAATCGAAATCGTCGGTATCGCCGACACCCAGAAGACCACCTGCACCGGCGTGGAAATGTTCCGCAAGCTGCTGG